>NZ_JBSGZO010000461.1:0-6565 GCF_053611045.1 Streptomyces sp. NPDC054841
CCTGCGGCGTGGGGGGGACCCCCAGCGGGGCGGATTTCTGGCAGGTCGGGCACCAGAAGAGGTTGCGGGCGGCGAGATCGGCGGTGCGGATCTCGCCGCCACAGATGTGGCAGGGCTGCTGGGCCCGGCGGTAGACGTAGACCTCGCCGCCGTGGTCGTCGACGCGCGGGGGGCGGGCCATCGCCTCGGGGGTGTGCTCGGGGCGGACGGTGTCGATGCGGTTGTTGCGTACGCCTACCCGCATCAGGGCGACCAGATCGGCCCAGATGGAGTGCCATTCGCGCCGGGTGAGGTCCTTGCCCGCCCGGTACGGGTCGATGCCGTGCCGGAAGAGGACTTCTGCCCGGTAGACGTTGCCGACGCCCGCGACGACCTTCTGGTCCATCAGCAGCGCGGCGATGGTCGTACGGGACCGGGAGATCCGGGCCCAGGCCCGGTCCGGGCCGTCGTCCGGGCGCAGCGGGTCGGGGCCGAGCCGGTCGTGTATCGCCCGCTTCTCGCCGTCCGTGATCAGGGCACAGGTGGTGGGGCCGCGCAGGTCGACGTACGCCGCGGGGTTCGCGAGCCGCAGCCGCACCGTCTCGGTCGGCGGCGGTACGGGCGCGTCGCCGAAGTTCACCTTGCCGAAGAGGCCGAGGTGGATGTGGACCCATTCGCCGCCGTCGGAGCCGCCGAAGCCGAGGAAGAGGTGCTTGCCGTGGGCGTCGGTGCGCTCCAGCACCGTGCCGTCGAGCAGCGCCGCGGAGTCGGCGAATTTGCCCTGCGGGCTGGTCACCCGCACGGACCGGCCGCCGAACCGTTCCCGGTAGTCGGCGGCCAGTCGGTGGATCGTGTGCCCTTCGGGCATCAGGCGGTCGGCCCCTGCGGGTGGTGGGCCGGGATCGGGGGCAGCTCGCCGGAGGTCTCGTACGCCGAGAGCATCTCGATACGGCGGGTGTGACGCTCCTCACCCGAGTACGGCGTCTTCAGGAAGACCTCGACGAAGGTCGTCGCCTCGTCGGCCGTGTGCATCCGGGCGCCGACGGCGACGACGTTGGCGTTGTTGTGCTCGCGGCCGAGGGCGGCCGTCTGCACGCTCCAGGCCAGCGCGGCGCGGACGCCCTTGACCTTGTTCGCGGCGATCTGCTCACCGTTGCCGGAGCCGCCGATCACGACGCCGAGGCTGTCCGGGTCCGCGGCCGTCCGCTCGGCGGCACGCAGGCAGAACGGCGGGTAGTCGTCCTGGGCGTCGTAGATGTGGGGGCCGCAGTCGACGGGCTCGTGGCCATGGGCCGTGAGCCACTCGACGAGGTGGTTCTTGAGTTCGTAGCCGGCATGGTCGGAACCGAGGTACACGCGCATGATCCGAGTGTGGCACGCGGGGAGCCGGGCAGGCGTCAGCGGGGTCCGACGGCGGGCCCTGTCGGAGGACCGGACGAGGGGCTGTGACGAGGACCCGGGCGCGATCGGGAGAAAGTGCCCATCATCACGAATCGGAGTCAGGTCTTCCATACCAACGGGTCACCGGTTTGAATGCGGGGGCTCGTAACCCGAGCGACCCGCACACGTAAGGAATCGTCCATGAACCCCCAGCCGACCCTTACGAAGGCAGGCGGAAACACCGGAGAAACCGGTAATCCCCAGCCTTCCGACGGTCTCAAGGCCGGACTCAAGAACCGCCACCTGTCCATGATCGCCATCGGTGGCGTGATCGGCGCGGGCCTCTTCGTCGGGTCCTCCGGCGGCATCGCGGCAGCCGGCCCCGCCATCCTCGTGTCCTACCTCCTCGTCGGCGCGCTGGTCGTCTTCGTGATGCGGATGCTCGGTGAGATGGCCGCTGCGAGCCCGAACTCGGGCTCCTTCTCCGCGTACGCCGACCGCGCGCTCGGCCGCTGGGCGGGCTTCTCCATCGGATGGCTCTACTGGTTCTTCTGGGTCGTCGTGCTGGCGGTCGAGGCGACCGCGGGTGCGGTGATCCTCGAGGGCTGGGTCCCGGCCGTGCCGCAGTGGGCGTGGGCGCTGATCGTGATGGTCGTGCTGACCGCGACCAACCTGGCGTCGGTGTCGTCGTACGGCGAGTTCGAGTTCTGGTTCGCGGGGATCAAGGTCGTCGCCATCGGCGGCTTCGTGATCATCGGTCTGCTGGCCGTGTTCGGCGTGCTGCCGGGCTCCGACAACCCGGGCGCGGGCTTCGCGCACCTGACCGACGCCGGAGGCTTCCTGCCCAACGGCGCGGGCGCCATCCTCACCGGTGTGCTGATGGTCGTCTTCTCCTTCATGGGCAGCGAGATCGTCACGCTGGCCGCCGGTGAGTCCGAGGACCCCCGCCGCGCGGTCACCAAGGCCACCAACAGCGTGATCTGGCGGATCGGTGTCTTCTACCTGGGCTCGATCTTCATCGTCCTGACGCTGCTGCCGTGGAACGACAAGTCGATCGTCGAGAAGGGCTCGTACGTCGCGGCCCTGGACTCCATCGGCATTCCGCACGCCGGCGAGATCATGAACGTGATCGTCCTGACGGCCGTGCTGTCCTGCCTGAACTCGGGTCTCTACACCGCCTCCCGCATGGCGTTCTCGCTGGGCGAGCGCGGCGACGCGCCGAAGGCGTTCGCCAAGGTCAGCGCCAAGGGCGTGCCCACCGCCGCCATCCTGGCCTCGGTCGTCTTCGGCTTCGGCGCCGTCTACGCCAACTACGCGTACAAGGACTCGGTCTTCACCTTCCTGCTGAACTCCTCGGGCGCGGTCGCGCTGTTCGTCTGGCTGGTGATCTGCTTCACCCAGCTGCGGATGCGCGGGATCCTGATGCGCGAGGCGCCGGAGAAGGTGACCGTGAAGATGTGGCTCTTCCCGTACCTGACCTGGGCGACCGCCGCGATGATCACCTTCGTGCTGGGCTACATGCTGTTCGACGACGCGAACCGCGAGGTCGTTCTGTGGTCGGTGGCGGTCGCTGCCGTCGTGGTGGTCATCGGTGTCGTCCTGCAGCTCACGAACAAGGGCAAGGGCACGGGCACGGCGGCCGTGGACGCCGCCCGGACCGAGCAGATCGAGGACGCCAGGGTCTGATCCCTGCTGAACGACCCCTGCTGAATACCTGACGGCGGATGTCAGGTAATCGCGAAAGGCTCTCCGTGCACCGAGTGAACGGAGAGCCTTTCCCCTGCGCGACATCGGCAAGAACGTCTTCCGCCCCGGCGACAGCGGCTACGACGAGGAACTGGCCGGCTTCCAGACCGGCTTCCCGGCGAACCTCTTCAGCAGGAATTACGGGGTCAGCCGCGGCGGCCGATGAGCTTCCAGGCGGCGGGCAGCGCCCCCATCGCCAGCGCGGCCTTGAGCGCGTCGCCGATCAGGAACGGGGTGAGGCCCGCGGCGACGGCCTGAGTGAGCGTCATACCGGTGGCGAGGGACAGGTACGGCACGCCGACGGCGTAGATGATCGCGGAGCCGAGGACCATCGTGCCGGCGGTACGCAGGACGGAGCGGTCGGCGCCGCGGCGGGCGAGGGCGCCGACCACGGTGGCGGCGAGCAGCATGCCGAGGATGTAGCCGAAGGACGGCATGGCATAGCCGGAGTCGGCCTCGGCGAACCACGGCATGCCCGCCATACCGGCGAGCGCGTACAGCGCGAGGGAGAGGAAGCCGCGGCGGGCGCCGAGCGCGGTGCCGACGAGCAGCGCGGCGAAGGTCTGGCCGGTGACGGGGACCGGGGAGCCGGGGACCGGGACGGAGATCTGCGCCGCGATTCCGGTGAGCACGGCGCCGCCGATCACCAGCGCTGCGTCCACTGCGGACTTGGCACGGCTGGCGGGCAGCAGGTCCGCGAGGACCACTCCGGATCGGACGGGGGCGGCGGCAGTGCTCATCGGGTCTCCTGAAGTCGGTGTGGACATGCCGACGTTAGACCAGGAGTCACCGACCGATCACCATCAGCCGATGACAAAGTGCCGGTCGGCGCCTTGGTGGAGTTCACACAAAGCAGCCTCAACAACCGTCCCCCGTACGTGATGCTCGTCACTGAGGTGACGGGCGGAGGAGTCCGTTTTGGCGATCGGAGCTGCGCTCGGGGAGACTGTAGGTTCTTGCCAAATCCCCGAGAAGTCTGTCGAGAGTTCCCAGCACCATGCACGACGCATCGCCCAGCCCGTTGGCCGCCGAGGCCGAGCCTCTCTCCCACGGGCTGAAGCAGCGTCATCTGACGATGCTCGGCCTCGGTGGGGCGATCGGCGCCGGGCTCTTCGTCGGCTCGGGCGCCGGTATCGCGGTCGCGGGACCCGGCATCGTCGTGTCGTACCTGCTCGCAGGCGCGCTGGCGATGCTCGTGATGCGGATGCTCGGCGAGATGTCGGCGGCGATGCCCGCGTCCGGTGCCTTCTCCGTGCACGCGGAGCGGGCGCTCGGCCGCTGGGCCGGGTTCAGCGTCGGCTGGCTGTACTGGTTCCTGCTGGTGGTCGTGCTCGCCGTGGAGGCGACGGGCGCGGCGACGATCGCGAACGGCTGGCTGCCGGGCGTGCCGCAGTGGACCTGGGTGCTGATCTTCATGGTGGTCTTCACCGCCGCCAATCTCACAGCGGTCAAGAACTTCGGCGAGTTCGAGTTCTGGTTCGCCGCGCTGAAGGTCGGCGCGATCGTCCTCTTCCTGCTGCTGGGCACCCTGGCGATCTTCGGCGTGCTGCCGGCTGCGTCCAATCCTTCCGGGGACCCGGTGGGTCTCGGCAATCTGACCGGGCAGGGCGGCTTTCTGCCGAACGGCTGGGAGGGCGTCGTCTGGCGCTGGCCGGGATCGGCGCCGTGCTGGTGCTGATGCTCGGCGACGACGACGCCCGCCCGCAGGTGCTGTGGTCCGGCGCGGCGACGGCCGTGGTGCTGATGGTGGCAGGCATCCGGGAGCTGCGGGAACGGCGCGCGCGGCGTGAAACAGCGCAAGCCGCGTGAACTGCCCGAGCGGCGTGACAGGCACAAGGAAGTTGCGTGACATGCGGGCAAGGCGTGTCTGAACCTTCACATTGTGTGAGCATCTTGTCCGTATAGCGGTCCGTCGTGCTCCGTGAGCGGTGCTGACCCCAGACTGTGGGCCACTCCCCTTATCCCCCACGAACAGGGCATGCCCATGTCTCGGACCTCGGCGCCCGCGCCCGTCGGCAACAAAGTCGACTCCGCGCTCGCGCACGGCCTCAAGCAGCGCCATCTGTCGATGATCGCCCTCGGCGGTGTGATCGGCGCCGGACTCTTCGTCCGCTCCGGCGCCGGCATCGCCGCCGCCGGACCGTCGATCGTCATCGCGTATGCGGTATCCGGCCTGCTCGTCATGCTCGTGATGCGCATGCTCGGCGAGATGTCGGCCGCGAACCCGGCGTCCGGCTCGTTCTCCGTGCACGCCGAGCGGGCCATCGGGCCGTGGGCGGGCTTCGCGGCCGGCTGGTCGTTCTGGGTGCTGCTGTCCGTCGCCGTGGGCCTGGAGGGCATCGGCGCGGCGAAGATCGTCAGCGGCTGGCTGCCCGGCACCCCCGAGTGGGCCTGGGTCGCGCTGTTCATGCTGGTGTTCTGCGGCACCAACCTGGCGGCGGTGAAGAACTTCGGCGAGTTCGAGTTCTGGTTCGCGGCCCTCAAGGTCGGCGCGATCTCGCTCTTCCTGATCCTCGGGGGTCTCGCGATCCTCGGCATCCTGCCCGGTACGGAGGCCCCCGGCACCGCCAACCTCACCGGCGACGGCGGCTTCCTGCCGAACGGCTCGGAGGGCCTGGTCATCGGTCTGCTCGCCTCCGTGTTCGCGTACGGCGGCCTGGAGACGGTCACCATCGCGGCCGCCGAGTCCGAGCACCCCGTCCAGGGCGTCACCAAGGCCGTGCGCACCGCGATGTGGCGCATCGCGCTCTTCTACATCGGCTCCATGGCGGTCATCGTCACGCTGGTGCCGTGGGACGACCCGGACGTCGCCAACCCCGACAAGGGTCCGTACGTCACCGCGCTGAACCACCTCGACATCCCGGGCGCCGGCACCGTGATGCAGGTCGTGGTGCTGGTCGCGCTGCTCTCCGCGATGAACGCCAACATCTACGGCTCCTCCCGCATGGCGTACTCGCTGGTCGCCCGTGGCCAGGGCCCGAAGGCGATCGGGCGGATCTCCGGCGGTGTGCCGCGGATCGCCGTGCTCGTCTCCTCCGTCTTCGGCTTCCTGTGCGTGCTGCTCAGCTACTGGCGCCCCGACGACGTCTTCCCCTGGCTGCTGAACATGATCGGCGCGGTGATCCTCGTCGTCTGGCTGTTCATCGCCGTCTCCCAGCTGGTGCTGCGACGCCGCATCGAGCGCGAGGCTCCGGAGAAGCTCGTCGTGCGGATGTGGCTGTTCCCGGTGCTGACCTGGGTCGCGATCGCGGGCATGCTCGGAATCTTCGTCCTCATGCTCCGCCAGCCCGACACTCGCGATCAGCTGCTCGCGACCGGTGTGATGACCCTGGTGCTGGCCGTCGCCGGCTTCGCCCTGCAGAAGAGCCGTAAGCCCGAGCAGGAGACGCCGGAGCCGGTTACGGACACCACGGCAGGCTGAGCGAGGGCAGCGCCTCCCGCTGACCGTCGCCGTCCCAGC
>NZ_JBSGZO010000462.1:0-6541 GCF_053611045.1 Streptomyces sp. NPDC054841
CGGACTGGCCGCACAGGGGCTCCTGCTGCGAGAACTGCGCGCGCGCGGGGTTCGTGTAGAGGATCGAGGCCAGTCCGTGGCCGGGCCGGGGGCCCCGCCCCCAGCCCCGGCCCGCGACGGCGAGGGGTACGGCGAGCAGCAGTCCCAGACCGACGGAGACGAAGGTCAGCTGAAGGTGCTGGAGGACCGCCTCCCTGAGAATCTCGCTGCGCGTGGAGAGGTACTCACCGCAGATCCAGTCGTTGCGCGCGAGGCAGTCGTCGGGAGTCGCCGTCACCTGTTCATTTCAGCCCGCAGGGCGCGGGTGCGCCCGTTGGGCTCGCCTGTTCGTGAACGAGGCGGCCCTGTGGCCGGCCGCCTCCCTCACCTGTCACTCTTCTTCCGGTCGCACGACGCACAGGGCCCAGATGATGGCGATGTAGATCGCGATCGCGACGAGGGACCACAGTGGGTAGTACGGCAGGGAGAGGAAGTTGGCGATCAGCAGCAGCCCCGCGAGGATGATGCCCGCGATCCGGGACCACAGAGTCGCCTGGAAGAGGCTGAAGCCCACCACGATGGCGATGACGCCGAGAATCAGGTGGATCCAGCCCCAGGCCGTGAGGTCGAAGCGGAACACGTAGCGGGGCGTTGTGACGTAGATGTCGTCCTTGGCGATCGCCATGATTCCCCGGAAGAGATCGAGGATTCCGGCGACGATCAGCATGACTCCGGCGAACGTCACCAGCCCGCCGACCAGGGGCTTGTGGCCCTCGGAGTATGTCTTGGTCTGGTTCATGATGTCCCCTCGTGTTTGGGTGGCTCAGCTCAGGAGCTTCGCCTTGGCCCGTTGGAACTCCTCCTCGGTCAGGTCTCCCTTGGCCTTGAGTTCGGAGAGTTTGGCCAGGTCGTCGCCGGGGCCGGCGCCCTTGGCGGTCTGCCTGATGTATTCGTCCATGGCTGCCTGCTGGTCCCGCGCCTGCTGGATCTCGCGCCTTCCCATGTCCTTGCCGCGCACGATCACGTAGACCAGGACACCGAGGAACGGGATGATCAGTACGAAGAGCAGCCATGCCGCCTTGGCCCATCCGTTCATGTCGTGGTCGCGGAATATGTCCACGATGACCCGGAAGAGCAGCAGGAACCACATGACCCAGAGGAAGATCCACATCACGGTCCAGAACGCGCCCAGAACCGGATAGTCGTACGCGAGGTAGACAGTGCCGTACATCGCCGTCCTCCTGCCGTTGCCGTCGGACGTCTGGCGCCCGCTCGCCGTCAGTGTCGGACAGCACCGCGGCGGATCCCTCACCCCACAGGGGTGAATCGACGGACGCCCGCATCAGCGGTCGCCTGCATCAGTCGGGCAGCCGACGCATTTCCACGACATGCAGGCCGAGGTCCTGGAACCGGACGAGCAGTCCGTACAGATGGGCCTCGTCGGTCACCGGGCCGAACAGGACGGTCTCCTCGGGCACCGTCGCCTCGTCCAGCTCGGGGAACGCACCGGCGAGGGCCGGAGACAGGTGACCGGTGACGCGGAACTCGTATCGCATGCGCGCACTTCCCCGTGGGAATAGGGGCTCTTCGGGCATCGTCCGTGCCGGACGGCGCCGGCACATCACCCGGGTGAGGTGACCCGCCCACCGCGTCACAGCAGACCGGCGTCACCGCGGACCTGCCGGTCACTTCGATCGGGCCTCACAGCAGACCGGCGTCCCGGGCGCGCCGCACCGCCTCGCCGCGGCGGGACACGGAAAGCTTGCGGTAGATGCTCTTCAGATGCGTCTTGACGGTGTTGACGGACAGGAACATCTCCGTGGCGATCTCCTCGGTCGACATCATCTGCGCGGCGTGCCGCAGCACATCGCGTTCCCGCCGGCTGAGGTCCTCCACGAGCAGGGGCGAGCCGTCGCGGGCAGGCGCGGCGCCCGGCCGTCCGTCGGCGTCCGGGGGGTCTTTGGTCAGCCAGGCGTGCGCGGCGGCGAGTTCCGGCGTGCGGGCGAGCAGATGCCGCAGCCAGGGTCCGCTCTCCGTGAACGGGGCGCGCAGCAGTTGCCGGCGCGCGGTGTGCAGGGCCTGGCCGACGAGCACGACCGCGTGCGCGGTGTCCTCCTCGGCGACCGCGGCCCGGGCCAGGAGCAGCCGGGCGCGGACCCCGTCGGCGGGACAGGGTTTCGCTCCGTTGGCGAGCGGGGCCAGCAGACGGCGCGCACGCTCGGTGTCTCCGGCCGCCAGATGGGCGGCCGCCGACGCGACGGTGCAGTCGGATCCGCCGCGGGGCGAGCGGCACAGTGCCGCGAGGGCCGCCTGCGGGTCACCGCGCGCCAGGTGAACGGCGGAGCGGGCCACGGCGACCCGGCGCGCCGCCTCGTCAGCGGCGAAGGGCGTTCCTCCCGGGGACACGGGCACGGCGTCGAGCACGGTCAGAGCCGCCGCCGTCCGCCCGTTCGCGAGTTCGATACGGGAGCGCAGGACGACGGCTTCGGCGGAACCCAGTGGATCCGAGTCGGACGCGCCGGAGCAGACCGCGGCGTCGAGATGCCGGCGCGCGCCCTGGAGGTCACCCCGGTCGGAGGCGACGGCGGCCAGCGCGAGATGGCACAGCCCGGTGCGGTGGTCGACGGGGATACCGTGTTCCTCGGCGGCCTTCAGCCCCTGCCTGGCGTGTGTCTCGGCGTCGCGCAGCATTCCGTCGACCGACTCGGTGAGGGCGAGGGCACCCAGGCAGTGGTAGCGGACCGTCCGGGTCTGCTCGCCGTCGGCGGCGGTCAGCGCCGCGTGGAACGCCTCCCGTGCCTCGGAGCGGTGGCCTGCGGCGAGGAGTGCGCGCGCCCGGCCGTAGCAGCACAGCGCCTCGATCTCGGGATGCTGCTCCAGCCGGGCCGGGGGCACGTGCGCCATGAACGCGCGTACCTCACGGTCCGGAACGTACGGCGACGCGGAGCCCGCGCCGCCGGCGTCCGTGTCCGCGCCGGTGTCCGTTTCCCTGTCGGCGTCAGCGTCCGTGGCCGTGTCCCCGCCGGTGAGGAGGCGGAGCAGCGCGCGCGTGAGCTGCCGCTCCGTTCCCCGGCCCTCGGCTTCGGCCTCGGCCTCGTCGTCGCCCATCGGTGCGTACGCCCCGTCGAGCTGTTTGCGGCTCTCGTGGGTGTCGCCGCGGGCGAGTGCGCAGGCCGACGCGACGAGGGCCGGGCCGGTACCGCAAACGCCCGCGGGCATGTCCCCGAACAGCCGTACGAGCCGATGGCTGTCCGGACCGGTGAGGAACCGGCCGATCGCGAGATGGTCGACGACCAGGCCGGCGGCGTACTGCCAGTCGCCCGCCGCGCAGGCGTGTTCGAGCGCCTCGGTCAGCCGGTCGTGACCGGCGAGCCAGTGTGCCGCGCGCAGGTGCAGTCGCGTTTCCAGGGCGGGGAACCGGCTGCGCAGATGGGCGCGGAGGACCTCGGCGAACAACGGATGGCAGCGGTACCAGGAAGTGTCGCCGATCGGCTCGACGAAGGCGTTCTCACGGGCGAGCTGGGCAAGCGTCGGCGCAGCGTCCTCGCGCTCGGTGAGGGCGTCGGCGAGCCGCGGGTGGATGTGGGACAGGATGCTGGTCCGTACGAGCAGTTCCTGCGTCGTGGTGGGCTGGGCGTCGAGGACTTCGGCCATCAGGTAGTCGGCGACGGCGTTCTGGGACGCGGCGAAGGACTGGGCGAAGTGCTCTGCTTCTTCCGGGTCCTGCGCCCGTCGCATGGCGAGGGCGCACAGCCTGAGGCCGGCGGCCCAGCCCTCGGTCCGCTCGGTGAGTGCGCCGACGCTCTCCGGGGAGGGAGTCAGCCCGTGGCGGCGCAGCAGCTGAGTGGCTTCGGGCGGGGTGAACGCCAGCTCGGATCGGCGGATCTCGTAGATCCGGCCCTCGGCCCGGTAGCGGTGCAGCGGGAGCGCCGGATCGACCCGGCCGATGAGGACGAGCCGCAGGGACGGTCCCGCGTGGGCGAGGACGAACTCCAGATCCGCGGCCACCTCCCGCGAGGCGGCCTGTTCGAACCCGTCGAGGACGAGGACGACGGGCCGGGGCAACTGCGCCAGCGCGGACGCGAGCCGGACGATGAGGGAATGGTCGACGTTGCCGGCCCGCAAGGGGCTGCCGACGCCGTCGGGCAGCGGTACCTGGTGGTAGCGGAACGCGCCGAGGACGTACGCCCAGAACACGCCCGGAGCGTTGTCGTCGCTCTCCACGGTGAGCCACACGACCGGACCGGGAGCCGACTCCGTCTGCTGCCACGAAGCGGCGACCGTGGTCTTGCCCGCGCCCGCCGGGCCGGTGATCACGGTCAGCGGGCCCTGGGTGCCCTCCGTGAGCCGGTCCAGGAGGCGTTTCCTGGCCACGAAGGCGGGGGGTATGGCGGGTACCGCGAACTTCGCCACGAGCAGCGGATCGCCGCTCGGGTTCAGCTCGGCGTCCTCGGCCATGGGTTTCTACCGCCGTGCCGTCGGTCCACGGGTTGATGATCCCAGCGCCCCGTCATGATCGCCAACGGCGGACCGCGGGAGGCGCCTCGCCTCCCGCGGTTGTGGAATAGCTAATAGCCATAGGGCTCACTGCACCGGAGGT
The DNA here is from genome assembly GCF_053611045.1 of Streptomyces sp. NPDC054841. Taxonomy (NCBI): domain Bacteria; kingdom Bacillati; phylum Actinomycetota; class Actinomycetes; order Kitasatosporales; family Streptomycetaceae; genus Streptomyces; species Streptomyces sp. NPDC054841. The sequence goes on from NZ_JBSGZO010000462.1 coordinate 4,580, forward strand.
GTCATGGACGGCGACGGTGGAACGGCACGTAGGGTCCGTGTGCAGCGCTGGGCCGCACGGCTGGCGATCGCCGCCGCGGTCGCGGCAGTCGTCGTGCTCGTGTTCGCCGCGGGACTGAGAGCCATCGGGCTGGCGGCGGTGACGCTTGCCGGGACGGCCGTGACGGCGGCGGCACTGTGGTGGGCGCTCACCCGGCGGGGGCTGGTGCGGGCCTGCGCCGTCGTCCTGGCCGTGGCGGCGCCCGTGGCGGTGATCTGGCTGCATGTCCGCTCGGGGCTGTTGTGGGTACTCGTGCTCTGTCTCGTCCTTGGGGCAGTCGCCGTCGGTGCCGGGTGGGAGGCGCTCTCGGTGAGCGCCGGGCGGAAGGGGCAGCACGCGGTCGCGGCGCCCCGCCCCGTACGGCCGTTCCTGATCATGAATCCGCGCTCGGGCGGGGGCAAGGTGGAGCGGTTCGGGCTGCGGGAGAAGGCGGAGCGCGGCGGGGCCAGGACCGTGATGCTGGATCCGGCCCGGCCGAGCGATGTCGCCGCGCTCGCGCGCGAGGCCGTCGCCGGGGGCGCGGATCTCCTCGGAGTTGCCGGAGGGGACGGCACCCAGGCGCTGGTCGCCGCCGTTGCGGCGGAGCACGGCATCCCGTTCGTCGTGATCCCCGCCGGCACCAGGAACCACTTCGCCCTGGACCTCGGGCTCGACCGGGACGATCCCTCGGCGGCCCTGGACGCCCTGACGGACGGAGTCGAGTTGCTGATCGACCTCGGCATGATCGGTGACCGGGTGTTCGTCAACAACGCATCGTTCGGCGCCTATGCGGCGGTGGTGCAGAGCGACGCGTACCGCGACGACAAGGTGGGCACGATCCTCCAGCTTTTCCCGGATGTGCTGACGCACCGGGCAGGGTCGCGGCTGACGGTACGGGCCGCGGATGTCACGCTGGACGCCCCGCAGGCCGTACTCGTGAGCAACAACCCCTATCGGCCCGGCGACCGGGCGTCGGTCGCGCGCCGGGACCGGCTGGACACCGGTGTGCTCGGTGTCATGAGCATCACGGTCGACAGCGCGGCGCAGGCGGCCGGGCTGCTGCGCGGTGACCGGTCGCCAGGGCTGACCGTCCTCACCGCCCGCGAGGTCGTCGTGGACGCCGAGGCGCCCGAGGTGTACGTGGGCGTGGACGGCGAGGCGCTCGTCCTGCCCACTCCGGTGCGTTGCACGATCAGGCCCGGGGCGCTGCGGGTACGGGTGCCGCGCCACCGGCCGGGTGTGCCCCGCGCCCGGCCGCGGCTGGACTGGCGCCGGCTGGGGATGCTGGCTCTCTCGCGCTGATGTGCGCCGAGCTCACTACGCTTGACGCGTGGGTCACACCGAGGAGCTCACCGAAGGCGCGGGCCCGTTCACGACGAGGCTGACCTGGCGCCTCGCCGAGGGCGGCATCGCGGTCTGGGCTGGAGATGGTGGAGCTACGAGCCGATGCGGATCGACTGGCTCAGCACCCTCGTACTCTTCGCCGGTACGGTCGTGTTCGGGGTCAATCTGCTGGACTCGTTCCTCCAGGGGCTCTCCGCCCAGCAGGCGAACCGGCTGATCTGGGCTCCCGACATCGTCGGCTGCCTGCTGTTCCTCATCTCCGGCCATCTCGCGCTGGTCGAGGTGTGCCACGGCCGGCCTGGCCGTTCGCGCACACGACCTCGGCTGGTGGATCGTGGCCGTCAATCAGCTGGGATCCGTACTGTTCTTCGTCGCAGCGCTTGCGGACTTCACCGTGCGGGGCACAGGAAGCCTGGTGAACGCAGCGTCGCCAACTGGGGGACTCTCACAGGTGCGTTGTGCTTCTCCGTCGGCGGCGTGCTGCAGGGTTTCGAACGGCCGTAGACACCGGCGTGGTGCGTCATTGTCCGGTGGGAAGCCGCGCCGGCGGATGTGCGGGGGTTGATTGCTCTGCCGGAGCGGAAGAAGTCGACTGCAAGG
>NZ_JBSGZO010000463.1:0-6530 GCF_053611045.1 Streptomyces sp. NPDC054841
CGCCGGGCCCTTCCCCGTCGTCTCAGCCTCCGTTGACCACGCTGCCGCCGAACCGGCCGCACGTGCAGGTCGTACGCCGAGGACGGACCGATGCGCTACGAGCCCGCCGCCACCGGAGCGCCCTACGCGCCGAACTCGTACGTGCGCTACGGATGGGTGGGCAGCTCGAACCAGACCACCTTGCCGGTCGACAGCCGGGTCGCTCCCCACCGTCTGGCCAGCCGGTTCACCAGGAACAGACCGCGCCCGCCCTCGTCGGTGTCCCGTGCCCGCCGCTGGCGCGGCAACTGCGGAGAGTCGTCACCGACCTCGCAGCGCAGTACGTCAGTGCGCAGCAGCCGCAGCGTCACCGGCCGTTCCGCGTACCGGACGGCATTGGTCACCACCTCGCTGACCAGTAGCTCCACCGAATCGGACAGCTCCTCCAGGCCCCACCGTGCCAGGGCGCGCCTGGCCAGCCGGCGGGCCCGGCCCGGAGCCGCGTCCTCCGGCTCCAGGAACCAGTACGCGACATCACTCGGCGCGATCCCGTCGAAACGGGCGGCGAGCAGCGCGATGTCGTCGTCCCGGTCGCCCGGGCCGAGCATGTCCAGCACGTCGTCGCAGAGCGCTTCCAGCGGCGGCGAATGATCGGGGCCGGTGAGCTGCGCGGTCGCGGCCAGCCGCTCCCGCAGTTGCTCGATCCCGGTCCACACGTCGCGCAGCCGCGATTCGACGAGCCCGTCGGTGTACAGCAGCAGCGTGGCTCCCGCGGGCGCGTCCAGCTCGACCGCCTCGAAGTCCACCCCGCCGACGCCGATGGGCGCGCCGGGCGGCACCCGCAGTACTTCGGCACGCCCGCCCAGATGCAGCAGTATCGGCGGCGGATGGCCCGCGTTGGCGATCGTGATCCGGTGCGAGACCGGGTCGTACACGGCGTACATGCAGGTCGCCATGCGGTCGGTGCCGAGGCGCTGCGCCTGCTCGTCGAGATGGTGCAGGACCTCCTGCGGCGGCAGATCCAGACCGGCGAGGGTCTGCGCCGTCGTCCGCAGCTGGCCCATGATCGCGGCCGATGTCATGGAGTGGCCCATGACGTCGCCGACGACCAGCGCGACCCGGCTGCCGGGCAGCGGGATCGCGTCGTACCAGTCGCCGCCGACCCGTGCGGTCTCGGCCGCGGGGAGATAGCGGGAGGCGAGCCGCACACCGGTCGGCTGCGGCAGTCCCTCGGGCAGCATGGTGCGCTGCAACTCGTCCGCGATGTACGCCTCGCGGCCGTACAGGACGGCCTTGTCGATGCCGAGCGCGGTGTGCGTCGCGAGCTGTGCGGCGACCAGCAGATCGTTCGGCTCGAAGGCCGGCCGGTCGGGCCGGCGCAGGAAGATCGCCGCGCCGATGACCCGGCGCCTGCCGCGCAGCGGAGCGAGGATGGCCCGGTGCCCGGTCGGTACGATCCGGTCGGCGCCCAGCAGCTCGGGCAGCGCCGCGCGGGCGGCGGCCGAGTCGCCGAACACCGGCCGGACGCCACGGAGCACCTCGGCGAGCGCCCCGCCGGCCACGACCTCGCACAGCTCGGTCGCGGGTGTCAGATCGGCCGGAGTGGTGAGCACCGGCACCTGGGCGGCGCCGCCCAGGAGCGAGCTCTCCGTGTCCTCATCGGTTAAACGCAGCCGGTCGGTGCGGCGCAGCCGCAGCACGAACGGAGCGACCGGCCGTTCGTCGCCGACCGGCAGCGGATCGCGCAGATAGACGAGGATCGCGTCGGAGAACGTCGGCACGGTGGCCCGGCACAGCCCGAGCACGATCTCGTCCAGGTCTATTCCGCGCGCGATCCTGCGGGTCGCGGCCCCGACGAAGCGCAGCCGGTCACCCTCGCGCCGCGCTACCCCGACGGGGTCCTGCGGCGGTGGGCCCGCGGGCGGGGGCGGCTGCGGGGGGACAGCGCCGGCCGTGGCCGGCAGGGGGACATGGGCGGCGGCCTCCTGCCGCGGCCGCGTGCGCTCCTGCGGCCGGGCAGCGACAGGCTGCCGGCCTTCGTGGGAGGTGGGATGCTCCGTCACGCGTGGGATTCCGTCCGTCCGGGCCGGTGGTGCGAGGCTGGGGCCTGTCTTCCCGATCTTTCCTGGCTCGTGTGCCCTGGCACGCACTTCTCCAGAACTTCTCCCCCAGAGCTTCGCCTGGAGGGACCCCCGGCGGAGGCCTCCAGCTGCGTTGTCGTCAGTCGCCATGGCGCCACGACTCCCTCCTCCGCCTCGCGATCGCACGCACCGGACCCTGCTCGCCCCGTGGCGGCAGCTGCTGATGTCACTGCCGGCCTGACCCGGGAGACAGGCCCTGGCGCCTCGGGTGCCGCTGTGCGCGTCCGGGGGCGGTGACGATCGCGGCTGCACCGCGGAGCCCCGGGCCGTCGGGCGGAGCCGCCCGGTGTCCGGGGCGGCAACGCCCCTGGGTGGTCGATATAGCCCATACCCATTCCGAGCGAGGCGTTGACAGGATGAGGGAGATCCGGGCACACATCCGGCACGGTTCCGTCCCCCTCGTGATGACTTACGGTCAGTTCCTGTGCTCTGCTCAATCGTTGATGCGACGCAGTCTTGCGGAGGACGATCCTACGTTTGAACCCCGGGGGCGCATCAAGGGTCTCACGGCGTCGTCATGCGGACGTGCGCGCCGGGGTGCGATTCCAGTCAGCGGGCAGCTCCGGGACCGACCAGCGGGGATCGGGCCGCCAGTCCTCCCAGCCGTCCGAGTACGGAGGCCCCCACGCCTTGATCGCCTCGATCGCGTCACGCCCGGCGGCCCGCACCCGCCGGGCCTGCCCGGCGCCCATCAGCCCGGCCGCCTGGGCCTGGCCGAACTCGTCCTCGTCCAGCCAGCGCCAGCTGCGGTCGGGCCGGACCGCGATGTCCAGAAAGTGATCCTCGGAATCGACGCCGCCCGTCCAACGGAGATGCGGCTCCTCCAGGTTGACGTACCAGTTCTTGAACTGCCAGCCCTGCTCCCAGAACAGCCACACCGACCACGCCTCCCCCGGCCGCGCCAGCTTCAGCACCCCCGTCCCGAACCACCGCGAACGCACGGTGGTCCGCGGTGCGGTGTAGCGGGTCGCGAGCGGCTCATGATGGACGGGCGTCCCATCGGTGAGCACCGGCTTCACACACTCGGTCCCCGGCGCCATCCACACGGCCAGCAGCTCGGCGCTGTCCCGCACGACGGTCACAGGCCGGCAGATGTGCACCTCGCCGGACCCGTTGCCCCGATACCGCCAGAGAATGTGCTCCCCCGGCGCCCAGCGCTGAACCCCTGCCGATCCCGTCATGCGCAGATCTTAGAGTCGCCGCCCACGGCTCGCTGCGGCGCAGGTCACGGGGCCGGGCGGGCCGGCGGGGCGGGTCGGCTGGGGCACCGGCCCCGTGACGCGGGGGAGCGGGAACCTCAGGGCCGCGTCATCCGCAGGACGTCCAGCGCCTCGTCGAGCTGCTCCAGCGTCAGCTCGCCCCGCTCCACATACCCGCCTTCCAGCACCACCTCACGGATCGTCTTCCGCTCCGCCAGCGACCGCTTCGCCACCTTCGCCGCCTCCTCGTACCCGATGTACTTGTTGAGCGGCGTGACGACCGACGGCGACGACTCGGCGTACTCACGGGCACGTTCCGCATTGGCCGTGATGCCGTCGACCGTCCGGTCCGCGAGCAGCCGCACGGCGTTCGTGAGGAGCCGCACCGACTCCAGCAGGTTCTTGGCGATCACCGGCAGCATGACGTTCAGCTCGAAGTTCCCGGCGGCGCCCGCGACGGCGACCGTCGTGTCGTTGCCGGTCACCTGCGCGGCCACCATCAGCACCGCCTCCGGAATCACCGGATTGACCTTGCCCGGCATGATCGACGATCCGGGCTGCAGGTCGGGGAGGTTGATCTCGGCGAGACCCGTGCGCGGGCCGCTGGCCATCCAGCGCAGATCGTTGGAGATCTTGGTGAGCGAGATGGCGATGGTACGGAGCTGACCGCTGGTCTCCACCAGCCCGTCCCGTGCGCCCTGCGCCTCGAAATGGTCGCGGGCCTCGGTCAGGGGCAGCCCGGTCACCCGCGCGACCTCCGCGATGACCGCCGCGGAGAAGCCCGGCGGAGTGTTGATCCCGGTGCCCACCGCCGTGCCGCCGAGAGGGAGTTCGGCGAGCCTCGGCAGGGAGGCGTTCAGACGCTCGATCCCGTACCGGATCTGTGCCGCGTAACCCCCGAACTCCTGGCCGAGAGTGACCGGTGTCGCATCCATCAGATGTGTACGACCCGACTTCACGATGCCCGCGAACTCCCCCGCCTTCCGCTCCAGCGACGCCGCCAGGTGCTCCAGCGCCGGGATCAGATCCCCCGTCACGGCCGCGGTCGCCGCGATGTGGATCGACGACGGGAAGACGTCGTTGGACGACTGCGAGGCATTGACATGGTCGTTGGGGTGGACCGCACGGCCGAGTCGCTCGCCGGCCAGGGTCGCCAGGACTTCGTTCGTATTCATGTTGGACGACGTCCCGGAACCCGTCTGGAAGACATCGACCGGAAAGTGCTCGTCCCAGCGGCCGTCGGCGACCTCCTCCGCCGCGTCCTGGATGGCCTGCGCGATGTCCTTGTCGACCACCCCGAGCTCCGCGTTGACCTTGGCGGCGGCGGCCTTGATCCGGGCCAGGGCCTCGATATGAGCGCGTTCCAGCCGTTGTCCGGAAACCGGGAAGTTCTCCACGGCCCGCTGGGTCTGGGCCCGCCATTTGGCGTGCGCGGGGACCCGCACCTCACCCATGGAGTCGTGTTCGACCCGGTACTCGCCTGCGTTGTCACTCGTGTCCGACATCTCCAAACCTCCCGAAAAGTTGAGCACTTGTCTTGTTCTGTCTATTCCCAAGTGCGCTACCGGCCAGTAAAAACCGGCGGTAACACCTAACCGGGGAGGCGCAATGAGGCGCTCTGGGTACAGACGCTCCAGGCACAGATTTCGCTCTGCGGTCGCAGCCGCCGCGGCCCTCGCGGCGGCTCTCGGCACCATGGCAGCCACGACCCCCGGGCGGGCGCACGACACGGCCCGCCCCACGGCATACGCATCGTCGGTACCCCTTCCGCCGGAGCTGGAGAGGATCCGGGCCGCCGAGGCGACCGCCCTCTACGGCGACCCCGCCGAACGCCCGCCCGGCGAGCGCAAGACCGGCTTGATCTCGCTGGGTGACAGCGAGATCTCGGGCGAGGGTGTCGGCACGTACGAACCCGGCACCGACGGCCCTGAGAACTGGTGCCACCGCTCACCCGACGCCGCCATCCACCGCACGGGCATCGCCGCCGACGTCACGTACAACGTCTCCTGCTCGGGCGGTTACAGCGGCAACATCGTCATCGGCGGCTCGAAGCAGTACGCCGACGAACTGGTCCAGAGCGACAGCCTCGCCATCAAGGCCCGCAACACCCGCATCAAGATGGTGCTGCTGGTCGCCGGCGCCAACGACGATCTCCAGTTCGGGCCCGTGATGACCGACTGCGTCGTCCGCTGGTTCACCTTCCAGGGCCCCTGCGAGTCCAAGTACGCGGCGGGCTGGCAGGCCCGGGTCGACGGACTGGTCCCCAAGGTCGAGCGGACCGTACGCGATCTGCGGACGGTGATGCGTGACGCCGGGTACGCCGACGGGGACTACAAGCTGGTCGTGATGGGCTACCCGAGCCCGATCGGGCCCGACTTCCACGACAACCCGAACTTCCCCGGCAAGCTGATCTGCGGCGGTACGGGCTACGACTCCGACACCGTCTGGGGCCGCAACACCGCCGTCCCCGCCTTCGAACGCGGCATGCGGCAGGTCGCCCGCTCCACCGGCGCGGTGTACCTCGACAACTCACGGCTCTTCCACGGCCATGAGGTCTGCATGGAGGACACCTGGGCACGCGGGCTGTACGTCGAGCTGTCCAACCCGTTCCCGCCCGACTCCAATTCGGTCCGCCAGTCCTTCCACCCGAACGCCCGGGGACACGCGGCCTTCGCCTCCTGTCTGACCCAGCTGTACGACTCCGGGCTGAGCGAGGCCAGTTGCGCCGACCCGGCGTCCACGGGCAGGCCGGTGCTCTATCCGTTCGCCTGGGACGACGTCTACAAACCACTGAGGAACGAGGCCACGGGCAGCTGCGTCGATGCCGAGGCGGGCGTGTCGCGCAACGGCACCGGGGTGCTGGGCTGGGACTGCCACGGCGGCCGCAATCAGGGCTGGTGGTACGACAGCGCCCGTAGGTCCGTCCACAGCCTGCTCAGCCAGGACCGCTGCCTCGACGTCCCCCGAGCGGACTACACGGCGGGCGCGGCGCCCGTCCTGTGGAACTGCCACGGTGGTGCGAACCAGCAGTTCGTGCGCCAGGACGGCACGGTGCGGCCGGCGGCCGCACCGTCCCTGTGCCTGACGCTGGCCGCGGCCAAGGAGCCGGTGCGGCTCCAGCCGTGCGACGGGTCGGCGAAGCAGCGCTTCGCGTAAGCGGGGCTCCGCACCGGACCCCGCGCTCTCAGGTCCTGTCCGGGCGATCTTGTCG
>NZ_JBSGZO010000464.1:0-6502 GCF_053611045.1 Streptomyces sp. NPDC054841
CCCTCGTACACGGCCGCCGCGACGTCCTTCAGCTCCTCCGCGTCCCGCGTCGTGCCCTGCAGGTCGACGAGGAACTCGCCGAGGCCGGGTGCCACATGAGCGGCCAGGTCCTCGACGATCTGCTCCACACTGCCGTGGAACGGCTGCCGGTCGCCGCTTTCCAGCGGCTTCTCGCTGTACGCCGCGTTGGCCCGCACGACGACCTCCAGGGGCCGCTCGCGCCCGCGCTCGGCCGCGACGTCCTGAACGCGCCGCCAGGCGTCGGACAGCTGCTGCGGGCCCGCCGCGACCGGCATCCACCCGTCCGCCCGGTCGACCATCCGGCGCGTGGCCCGCGGGCTGAAAGCGGGCAGCAGGACGGGGATGGGCCGGGCCGGTTTGGGGCCGACGACGGAGGGCGCGACGGTGGTCAGCTCGCCCTCGTACGCGACCGGATCCGGCCCCCACACCGCCTGGCACACGTCCAGCAACTCGTCGAGGACCGCGCCGCGCTTGTCGAACGGGGCGACGGACGCCGCGGCGTACTCGTCGAGGGACCAGCCGGTGCCGAAGCCGGCGACGACCCGCCCGCCGCTCGCCGCGTCGAGCGTGGCGAGCGTACGCGCCAGCTGGAAGGGGATGTGCAGCGGCGCGATCAGCACGCTCGTGCCCAGCCTCGCCCGGCTGGTCGCGGCGGCGGCCAGGGTCAGCGACACCGTCGGTTCGGCGACATTGCGGTACTGATCGGGCCAAGGAAGGCCGGGAACGCCGTACAGCCCCTGGGTGGCGGGCTCGGGAAACAGCACCCGCTCGAACGCCCACAGGCTTTCGTAGCCGATCTCCTCGGCCGCCGCGGCCACCGCGGGGATGTCGCGGCCGATGTCGTACTGCCTCATCTGCGGGAGACCGAGTCCGAGACGGATCGTCATGTGCACTCCTTCGCGTCAGGGCCAGGGGGTGAGCAGGCAGCGCCCGACGAGCCCGACACCCGTGTCCAGCCGTTCGGTGAACTCACCGGCCAGTTCCGGAAGTTCCCGGATCCGCCACAGCAGCCGGGCCGCCGACCAGGCGCCGTCCCGGGCCCGCTCCAGGCTCCATGAGCCGAGCAGATGGGTGAGCGGATCGGCGACCTCCAGCAGATCGGGCCCTGGCATCAGATCCTCGCGGATGCGTTCCTCCAGCATCGTGAGGATGTCGCCCACGCGGTCGAACTCCCCCTCCAGGTCCGGCGGTTCGCAGTCGAGCGTACGACACGTGTCCACGACCGCCAGCGCGAGATCGTGCCCGATGTGCGCATTGATTCCGGCCAGCGCGAACTGCACCGGGCGTACCCCGGGATGGCGGCGGTGCTGGAACAGCGGACGCCAGCAGGCGGGCGGGCGGCCCTCCACGGCCACCGTGCCGACGGCCGAGAGATAGCGCTCGGCGAAGAGAACGTCCAGCGTGGCCGCGGCCCGCCGGTCGGGGAACTCACCGCGGTCGATCCGCTCGGCGAGCTCCTCCGTGACCGCCAGATACACCCGGTTGAAGACCGCAACCCCGTCGGCCGCCGGCCAGGCGGAGCGGAACGCACGCATCCGCGCCACCACCGAGTCGACCGAAGGCGGGCAGGAGCCGTTCCGGGCCGCGAACTCTTCGATCTGCGCCATGGGGGCAGCGTCCCAGTCCTAGGCTCGGAGACGGGCCGCCCGGCCGGGGGCTTCCCCAGAACGGGGGAACACACCGGTCACATCGGCCGCCAGGGGGAGGGGGCACACGAGGTGTCAGGCGGCGTGCGTACCCAGCGCCGGGCGGAACGCGTCGAGCGGCGCCGGGCCGCGCGCCATGGCGTCATGGCCGTCGCGGCGTCCGCTGTGGTGGCCGTGGGCACGGTCACCGGACTGGTCTCGGCCGCGAGCGATGCGGACGAACGGGAGACGGCTCGGCCGGAGGTGAGCAGCTCACCCGTGACGGTTCCGCTGCCCGCGCGGCCCAGCTCCACGGGGCTGTCGACGGCCGAGCCGGCCACGACGGCCACGTCCGCGGCCCCGCCCGAGGCGTCGGCGAAGCCTTCGCCCCGGCGGTCGGCACGGCCGTCCCCGCGCGGGGAGGCGCCGGACGTCGGCGCGCGGCTGTACCGCCATCCGCAGTCGCAGGTCCTCGACTGGATTCGGGCCAACCGCGACGACCCACGCCGCCCCCTCATCGAGTCACGGATCGCCGCCCACCCGTCCGCGGTCTGGTTCACCTCCCACAACCCCGGTGAGATCAGGGACGAGGTGCGGTCGGTGACGTCGGCGGCGGCAGCAGCGCGCCGGGTGCCGGTCCTCGTGCCGTACGCGATCCCCGGCCGCGACTGCGGCGGTGCGTCCCGGGGCGGGGTGCCGGACCTGGCCGCGTACGACCGGTGGATGGCGCAGTTCGCGGCCGGGCTCGGCGACGAGCCGGTCGTCGTCGTCCTCGAACCCGACTCGATCGCGCTCTCGGACTGCCTTTCCGACGGCGACCGGGCCGCGCGTTTCGCCGCGCTGGCCCGGGCCGGCCGCACACTGAAGGCCGCCGGCCCGCAGGCGAAGGTCTACTTCGACGCGGGCCACTCCGGCTGGCACCCGGCCGCACAGCAGGCGGCTCTGCTGCGCGCGGCGGGCGCCGCGACCGCGTCGGACGGCATCTTCACCAATGTCTCCAACTTCCACAGCACGGCCGACGAGACGCGGTACGCCCGGGAGGTGCTCACCGCGCTGGGCGGACCGGCGCGCCTGGGCGCCGTCATCGACACCAGCCGCAACGGCAACGGCGCCCCGGCAGCCGGAGAGTGGTGCGACCCGGCGGGCCGGGCGCTCGGCAGGGCGCCGACGACCGAGACCGGCGAGGCCCGGATCGATGCCTATCTGTGGATCAAACTGCCCGGGGAGTCGGACGGCTGCAGGGGTGCGGCCGGCACCTTCACACCCGATTACGCCTACGACTTGGCGACCGGCTGACCGCCGCCCCCGGCATCGCCGCCGGAGTCGTACGCGGAGGTGCCCGCGGCCGGCAACGGCTCCTGGGTCCTCATGTGCGCGGGGGCGAAGGCGCGCAGGACGTGGTAGCCGGTGATGACGAGATCTGGTCGCTCTACGTACTTGCGGTCTCGTCCATGAGTCGCGTTCACATATCTGGTCGGAGTGCTGCTTTGAGTTCCAGCGGCGGCAGACGCGGGGGACCGGTGCGCGAAGGCCGCGCTGCCGCGGCTGGAAACGCCGCCGGGCGGCGACGTCCGGGCGCCGCGGCCGGCGGCGGACAGCCGGATTTCGATCAAGGGCTCAGGCCCCCGGACGGGATCATTTGGAGCCCCGTTGGGGGTCCCCCCATGCCCGCAGGTCCGGCGCCGCCGACGACGTGGTCGCCCCGGACGCGGCGGGCGCCACCCCACGCGCGGTGCCGCGCAGCACCCCCGCCCCCACCACCAGCCCGAACGCCAGCACCGTCACCAGCCCGAACGACACCGTCAGCGAGGTCAGATCCGCGATCCCGCCGATCGCCGACGGCGCGATCAGCCCCGAGGTGTACGTGATCGTCGCGACGCCCGCGATCGACTGGCTCGGGTTCGTGCCGCTGCGCCCCGCGGCCGCGAAGGCCAGCGGTACGACCACGGCGATCCCGAGGCCGATGCAGCCGAACCCCGCCATCGCGGCCACGGGGTGCGGCGCCAGGACCACCAGTACCCCGCCGGCCGTCGCCAGCATCCCTCCGACCCGGACGGTACGCACCGGTCCGAAGTGGTCCACCACCCTGTCGCCCGCCAGTCTGGCGACCGCCATGGTCAGCGCGAACGCGGTGGTGGACGCGGCCGCGAGCCCCGCCGACGTACCCAGCACATCGCGCAGGTACACCGCCGACCAGTCCAGGCTCGCCCCCTCCGCGAACACCCCGCAGAAGCCGATCGCGCCGATGATCACCGCGGAGCGCGGCGGCAGCGCGAACCTCGGCGGCGGCTCCTCGTCCGGGGTGCTGCGCAGGTGCAGTACGCCTTGGCAGGCCAGCAGACCGAGGATCGTGAGGACGGCGGACGCGAGGGCGTGGTGGATCCGGGCGTCGCTGCCGAGATGCGCGGCGAGTGTGCCCGCGGCGGAGCCGATCAGGGCGCCCGCGCTCCACATGCCGTGCAGGCTGGACATGATCGAGCGGTCCAGGCGGTTCTCGACCTCGACACCGAGCGCGTTCATGGCGACGTCGGACATCCCGGCCGTGGCGCCGAACACGAAGAGCGCCGCGCACAGCGCGTACACGTTGGGGGACAGCGCCGGGAGCATCAGGGCGAGCGTCCACAGGGCGAGCAGTCCGCGCAGCGCCGTGCGCGCGCCGAAGCGGTGGCTGATCGTCCCGGCGAGCGGCATCGCGAGGGACGCGCCGATCGCGGGAAACGCGAGGGCCAGGCCGAGCAGGCCCGCTCCGACCCCGGCATGGTCCTGGATCCAGGGGATCCGGGTGGCGAAGCTGCCGGTCACGGCGCCGTGCACACAGAAGACGGCTGCCACGGCGTACCGCGCCCTGATCAGCCGTGCCTTGTCGAAGACCACGTCACCCGACATCCCTGTCATCCTCCCCTGGGCCGTGGCGCGTAAACTATCAGGAACCCTGCCTGATAAATAGACCCCGCCATGTCGGGCGGTGGCGATCTGGAAGGATCCCGGTATGCCCGCACCCGGTATGCCCGCGTCCCCGAGTACCGCCCGGGCCATCAACGACCGGCTCGCCCTGCGACTCCTGCAGGACGAGGGCCCGTTGACGGCAGGTCAGCTGAAGACCTTGACCGGCCTCTCCCGGCCGACTGTCGCCGACCTCGTCGAGCGGCTGCAGGGGTCCGGGCTCATCCATGTCGTCGGTGAGGCGGGTGCGCAGCGCCGCGGCCCGAACGCCCGGGTGTACGGGATCATCGCCGACCGTGCACATCTGGCCGCGCTCGATGTGCGCACCCAGGGCGTCGCGGTCGTCGTCGCGGATCTGGTCGGCACGACCCTTGCCGAGGCGACCCTCCCGATCGGCAGCGACACCGGCACCGAACCGGCCGTGGAGCGGGCCGTCGCACTCCTGGAGCGCACCGCGCGCGAGGCCGGCGTGACGCGGCTGCACAGCGTCGGCATCGGTGCGCCCGGGCTGATCGACCCCGTCACCGGTGACCTGCGTGACTCCTCCGGACTGCCCGCCTGGCACCGCAGGCTCGTCGGCGCCCTGCAGGAGCGTCTCCCCGCCACCGTGCTCGTGGAGAACGAGACCAATCTGGCGGCGGTCGCGGAACAGCGCGTCGGCGCCGCGCGCGACCTGGACGACTTCGTCCTGCTCTGGCTCGGTCAGGGGGTCGGCGCGGCGGTCGTCCTCGGCGGCACGCTGCGCCGTGGGGCGTCGGGCGGCGCCGGCGAGATCGGTTTCCTTCCGGTCCCGGGCACCGGCGGCCTGCCGTCCGCCACGGGCTGCGACGCCGGCTTCCACGCACTGGCGGGGGCGGTCGCGGTCCGTGAACTCGCCGCCCGGTGCGGCATCGACGGCGACGCCGAAGAGTCCGTACGCGCCGCCGCGGCGAAGCCGGAACAGCGCGGCGCGCCCTTCCTGGACGCACTCGCCGACCGCCTGGCAGTCGGTGCCGCCGCCGTGGCCGCCGTACTGGACCCGGGGTGCGTGGTCCTCGGCGGCGAGATCGGCCACGCCGGCGGCGCGGCCCTCGCCACCCGGGTCGAGGCGCGTCTCGCCACGTTGTCACCCCTGCACACCGAGATCCGTCCGGCGGCGCTGGGTGGCGAGGCGGTGCTGCGAGGAGCCCTCCTCGCCGCCCGCGACGCGGCCCAGGCCGAGCTCTTCGCCCCGGGCCCCTGAGGCCCCGGTCGCGGTACGGGCCGGCAATCGCCGGGGACCCGGCGGCGGCAAGGGCCGGTAACCGCCGCCGGGCGTTCTCGCAGGCCGGCACGCTCCGGGGTGCTCCTGGGACACCCCGGTCCCCGGTGGCCCCAGGCTCCGCCGCTGCCGCTGCCGCTGCCGCTGCCGCTGCGCGCCACGGGCCAACCGGACCCCGGCCGAGCCGCGTTGGGCCACGACGGGCCCGCACCGGCAGGCCGGATCCAGTGAGGTACGCAGAGATTAAAAGGACTAGACCAGTGGGTCAATAGGTCTGGATCAACCGCGTGTGATCTCGGCCATGGAGCGCGCCCGGACCGCTCGACGGGGCCCCGGCGGGGTGCTGGGTCGTGTCCTCGAAGCCCCGTCCGTCCGGCGACGCCTGGCCCGCCTTTCGGGCGGACGGTGCCGGCCTGCACGCCGCCGTCCCGGACCTCACCCTCCGCCGGGACGTGGAACACGGGCCCGGCGCCGAGGCCGTCGGGAGCGAGCTGCCGGGGGCCGGGTTGCCGGAGTGGCGGCCGCGTCACCGCTAGGGCCTGTCGTTCGGATCTTGCCGGGCTCGCGTGCCCTGGGACGCGCTCCCCCAGAGCTTCGCCTGGGGGGACCCCCAGAGCTTCGCCTGGGGGGACCCCCAGCTGCGTTGTCGTCAGTCGCCAATGTCCCCCGTAGC
>NZ_JBSGZO010000465.1:0-6457 GCF_053611045.1 Streptomyces sp. NPDC054841
ACGGGCCCGCCCCCGGCACCCGGGCCCGGAAGGGTAGCTGGTGCCCAACCCACCCACGGCCCGCACCCGGTGACCGGACCTGGCACAAACGGACCCCACCACCCACGGTCCGCAGTCGGGAGACTGCCCCGGGGCGGGGCCGTGCAGGGTCGGCCCCGCAGGGGCGGCATCGTGCCGGGGCACACCGGTCCCGGGCCGGATGTCGCCCCGAGGAGTCGAGCCCGGAGGGGCCCCACCCCACCACCCACCGGCAGCAGCCGCACCGAGCCCGTCCGGCGTTTGAGGACGGACACACCGGGTCACCCGCGGTACCGGGCGCTCCGAGCCCGTCCGGCGTTTGAGGACGGACACACCGGACGCCGTCACGGCACCGCGCACACCGTCACTCCACACCCCGCCGAAGGCACACCGCGCCCCAAGCCCGTCCGGCGCTTGAGGACGGACACACCGGCCGCCCGGACCGCACCGGGCACACCGTCACCGCACCCCCGCCGGAAGCGCACCGCACCCCACCCACCGGCAGCAGCCACACCAAGCCCGTCCGGCGTTTGAGGACGGACACACCGGACGCCGTCACGGCACCGCGCACACCGTCCCCGCACCCCGCCGGAGGCAACGGCGCCCCCCGGCAACCTCAGCGAAGGTGAGACGTGTCGTTCAAGAGGCGCAAGGACGCGTTGCCGTCCGCGTAGTACGAGACCGCCGACAGCGACGCCGCGTCGAGCTCCATACGGAACAGGGCCTCCGGCGGCGCCCCCAGGGCCAGCCGGACCAGCTGCTTGATGGGTGTCACGTGGGTGACCAGGAGGACCGTACGGCCGCGGTACTCCTCCACCAGCCGGTCACGCGCCGCCGACACCCGCCGGGCCACCGTCGCGAAGCTCTCGCCGCCGCCCGTGGGCGCCGCCTTCGGAGAGGCGAGCCACGCGTCCAGGTCGTCCGGATACCGTTCCCGGACCTCGCCGAACGTCAGGCCCTCCCAGGCGCCGAAGTGCGCCTCCCGCAGACCGTCGTCCACCTGGACGTCGAGCCCGAGGCGCGCGGCCACGGCCCCGGCCGTCTGCAGGCAGCGCCGCATCGGGGAAGCGACGATCGCCTGGATCTTGCCGCGCGCGGCGAGCGCCGTCGCGGCCGCCTCCGCCTGGCGCAGACCGGCGTCGGAGAGCTCCGGGTCGGTGCCCCCGCTGCCCGAGAACCGCTTCTGGGGCGTCAGCGGCGTCTCACCGTGCCGCAGCAGCACGAACGTGGCGGGCGGGCCCACGTCCGCGGGCCCCCAGCCCACGGCCGGGGCTTCCTCAGCCGCATCGGCCGGTGCCACGCGCCCCTGTCCCGCATCGGCCGGTGCCACGACTCCCTGTGCCACGACCGCTCCGGACGCGTCCCGGCCCGGAGCGGCCACAGCCGTACCCCCGCCGCGACCCGCCGCCGCGGCGGACAACGCCGCACGCGCCTTCGCCGCGCCCACGGCCGCATCGCCCACGACCCGCGCCGCGCGCTGGTCCTCGGCGAGCGCCGCCCGCGACGCGGAGGGCTCCCACTGCTTGCCCTTCTTGCCCGCGTCCATCGCCTCGTTCGCGAGCCGGTCCGCGTGCTTGTTCTTCTCGCGCGGGATCCACTCGTACGTGACCTGCCCGGCCGGGAGGATCCGCCCGGCCTCCGCCGCGAGCGGCTTCATGTCGGGATGCTTGATCTTCCAGCGGCCCGACATCTGCTCGACGACGAGCTTGGAGTCCATCCGGACACGGACCCGGGCGTCCGGGGCGAGTTCCTTCGCCGCCTTCAGGCCCGCGATCAGTCCGCGGTACTCGGCGACGTTGTTCGTCGCGACGCCGATGTACTCCGCCCGCTCCGCGAGCGTCTCCCCCGTCGCCGGGTCGAGGACGACCGCGCCGTAGCCCGCGGGACCCGGGTTGCCCCGGGAGCCGCCGTCCGCCTCGACGATCAGCTCGCGAGCCATCAGAGGCCGGACTCCGACGTACGGACCAGGATGCGGCGGCAGTTCTCGCACCGCAGGACGGTGTCGGCGGCAGCCGCCCGTACCTCGTTCAGCTCGGTGATGTTGAGCTCGATGTGACAGCCCTCGCAGCGGCGCTGGTACAGCCGGGCCGCACCCACGCCGCCCTGCTGCTCGCGGAGCTTCTCGTACAGCTTCATCAGGTCCGCGGGGACGGACCCGGCGATGACCTCGCGCTCCTTGGAGACGGTCGCGGACTCGCCGTCGAGCTCCTCGCTCGCCGTGTCCCGGCGCGCCGTCGCGTCGTCGGCCTTCGCCTGGACGGAGGCGACCCGGCCGGTCAGCTCGGAGACACGTTCCTGCGCGGACTCACGGCGCTCCATGACCTCCAGGACGACGTCCTCGAGGTCGCCCTGGCGCTTGGCGAGCGAGACGATCTCGTGCTGGAGGCTCTCCAGGTCCTTCGGGGACGTGATGGCACCCGAGTCGAGACGCTGCTGGTCGCGGGCGGCGCGCTGGCGCACCTGGTCGACGTCCTGCTCGGCCTTGGTCTGCTCGCGGGCGCAGTCGCTCTCCTCCGTCTGCGCGGCGACGAGCAGGTCGCGCAGCTGCGTGAGGTCCTTGTTCAGCGACTCGATCTCGGCGTGCTCGGGCAGGCTCCTGCGCTTGTGCGCGATCTGCGACAGGCGTACGTCGAGTGCCTGGACGTCGAGGAGTCGGATCTGGTCGGCGGGCGCGGCGTTCAGTTGGGGGCTCCAGAGGTGTGGTGGGAGGACCAGGGGTCGGTGACCGTCTTCGAGACGTGGACCCGCAGGCCCCAGCCGTGACGGTCGGAAATCTCGTCGAGCTGGGCGGCGGCCTGCTCGCACCAGGGCCATTCCGTGGCCCAGTGGGCGGCGTCGACCAGACCCAACGGGGCGGAAGAGAGAGATGCGGTCTGCGTGGCCTCCGACACCGGATGGTGGCGCAGGTCCGCGGTGAGGAAGGCGTCCACGCCCGCGGCTCGTACGGCGTCGAAGAGGCTGTCGCCGGAGCCGCCGCTGACCGCGACCCGCCGGACGACGGCATCGGGGTCGCCCGCCAGCCGGATGCCCTGCGCCGTGGCGGGCAGTCGCTGCGCGGCGCGCTCGGCGAACTCCCGCAGGGACAGCGGATGGTCGAGCTCGCAGATCCGGCCCAGGCCGGTCTCCGGTACGAGGGGGGCGACGACCCGCAGGTCGAGCGCGCCGGCGAGGGCGTCGGAGACACCCGGGTCGGCGGTGTCGGCGTTGGTGTGCGCGACGTGCAGCGCGATGTCGTGCTTGATGAGGGTGTGCACGACCCGGCCCTTGAAGTGGGAGGCGGCGACCGTCGTCGTACCGCGCAGATAGAGCGGGTGGTGGGTGACGATCAGGTCCGCGCCGAGGGCGACCGCCTCGTCGGCGATCTCCTGAACCGGGTCGACGGCGAACAGGACACGCGCGACCTCGGCGCCGGGCTCGCCGCAGACCGTGCCGACGGCGTCCCACTCTTCGGCCCTCTCGGGCGGCCAGAGGACGTCGAGCGCGGCAGTGACTTCAGAGAGACGGGGCACGCAGCAAAGGCTACCTGGCTGTCCATTGCGCCTGAACCGGTGCCGCTCGGGCGGAGGGCTGCGGCGCCGGCTGCGGCGGTCACGCCCGGACCCGGCGAGAGAGCCCCAAGAGCCCGGTGCGGGGCAGCACCAGGGCTCTCGTCCTACGTGACCGGGTATCCGCTAGTTGACCAGGTATCCGCGCAGGTCGTCCAGGATCTCGCCGGCGGCGGTCACGCCCAGACCCAGGTACCAGGTCTCGTCCGGAACGTCCTTGGCCTGGCCGCCCTTGACCGCCTTCAGGTTCTTCCAGAGCGGGTTGGCCTGGGCGGTGTCGCGCTTGGTCTTCGTCGGGTCGCCGTAGACGCCGGTGAAGATCCAGTCGGCGTCCGCCTCGTCGACCTTCTCCGCGCTGATCTCCGTGGCCAGGTCGTTGACCTGCTGGTTCTTGGGCCGCGGCAGTCCGGCGTCGTCCAGGATGGTGCCGATGAAGGAGGCCTTGGCGTACAGGCGGATCTTGTCCGGCATGTAGCGGACCATGGAGACGGTCGGCTTGGCGCCGCCGGCCGCGCCGATGTCCGTACCGAGCTGCTTCGCCTTCTTCTCGTACGCGTCGAGCTTCGCCTTCGCGTCCGCCGTGCGGTCGAGCGCGGCGGCGTTGAGGAGGTAGTTCTCCTTCCAGGTGAAGCCCGGGCGGATGGAGAAGACGGTCGGAGCGATCTGCGAGAGCTCCTTGTACTTGTCGGCGGCGCGCAGCTGGCTGCCCAGGATGAGGTCCGGCTCGAGCTGCGCGATCGCCTCCAGGTTGAGGTTGTTGATCGTGCCGACGCTCTTGGGGCTGCCCGCGGCCTTCTTCAGGTACGACGGGATGCCGTCGTCGCCCTCGGCGGGGGCGTAACCGACGGGCTTCACGCCGAGCGAGACGACGTTGTCGAGCTCGCCGACGTCGAGGACCACGACGCGCTGGGGAGCGGCCTTCACCTCGGTCGTGCCCATGGCGTGGTTGACGGTGCGCGGGAACTGGCCGGGCTTGGCTTCGGTGCCCATCGCCGCCGTCTTCTTCGCGGCGTCGCCGAAGTCCTTGCCGCCCTGGGCGACCGCCTTCTTGCCGCCGCCGTCGGCCTTGTCCGTGCCCGTGCCCGTGCCCGTGCCGGAAGCATCGCCGCCGGTTCCGCAGGCCGCGAGGGCGAGCGCGGCGGTGAGGGCGACGGCTGCGGCGGATCCACGGCGGCGTAGGGACATGGGTGCTCCTGCGGGTACGTACGGCTGGGGGCAGAAAGGGGGCGGAAGTGAACAGAAGGAGACAGAAGCGGACCGAGAGAGTCCGACTTAGGCAGGCCTAACCATAGCCGCCGCCCCGCGCAGCACAACGCCCCCCTCAACCTCAGGCGAATCGAGAATTGGCCACCCTTATGTGTGAAGTGAGCACGCTCGCGCCATTCGGCTGGTAGTGCGAAAACTAGCTTCGGTGACCGGGAGGTGACCATCCGATGACAACATGTGCCATTGAGGCGGCCCCGGAGGGCCATGCCGGTCGCCACGTACCGCACGTACTGCACGTACCGCGTGCGGCGCTCACGGTCAGCGGGGACGGCTGCTATGCGGCGCGTCTCGCGGGTGAGGGAGACGCCCGGTTCGTCGAGCGGTGGACGCTCGACGGGCCCGAGCCGTACGCGGTGCCACTGCCGCTCGGCCAGCCGGAGGAACCCGACGCGCAGGTGGCGCCGCTGGCCGACGGGCGGGTGCTGATACACCGCCGGGTGGCGGACCGGCGGACGTTCTCCCTGCTGTATCCCACCGGGCCGGGTACGGGCGAACTGCCGCTCGGCGCGGTCGAGTCCACGGCGCTGCGGCTGCTCCCGCCGTCGCCGAACGGTACGTGCGTGTACGCACTGGCGCCCGGTGAGCATTCGACGGCGGTGTGGCTGGTGGCCGGCGGGGCGTTCGGCCCCGAGCGGGTCGCGGAGGTGCCGGGCCGCTGTTCGGGCGGGGTGTGGCTGGACCGTACGGGCCGGATGCTCGCCGTGGACCGGGAGTCGGACGGGATCACCAAGGCGGTGGTGGTCGATCTGGAGCGGCGCGGGGAGGTGACGCCGCTGCTGCAGATCACGGAGGACAGCAACGACCGGCTGCTGCTCGCGGACGCCGAGAGCGGACTGCTGCTGATCCGCTCGGACGCGGCGGGCCACGACCGGCTGGGCTGGGGGGTGCTCGGAAGTGTGCGGCCGGTGCGGTTCCCGGAATGCCTGCGCCTGGCCGACGCGGCGGTCACGCCGTTCGCGATCCAGCCGGGGCAGGTGCTGATGCCGGAGAGCTGTGCGGTGGGGCTGCGGATCGACGCGGCGGCGGGCAGCTGGGTGGGGGTGTGGCGCCCCGCGGGCCGCAGACTGCACCAACTGGCCGCGCCTGAAGGGTGGTTGACGGGGTCGGGGATGTGGACCCGGGAGGGGGTCCTGCAACTGCCGTACGCGACGGGTGCGGTGCCGTGCGGGGTGGCCCGACTGGAGCCCCCGGAGGATGTGCCACTCCCCGACGTGCCTGCCGCGATCACAGAACCGGCACAACCGGAATGCGCAGGTGGGGAACCGTCCGAGGGGGTCGGGGGTCCTGCCGTGTGCAGGCCCGTGCCGTTGCAGGAGGCACCCCTCACCGGGTGTACGCCACGCGGTTAGACTCTGCGGCCGGGGGCTGCGCAGCCGCATCGTACGGATGCCGACGGTGACGTGACTGCTCGCCTTGCGACTCAAATCAGCGATCTCAACGGGGTGAACTTCCCACATGTCTGAAGCCCGAACCGACACGACCCAGGCGCGTCCGCAGGGGGCGGCCGCGAACCAGGCCGAAGCCGGCGGCGCCGGAAAGCACCGAGGCGGTGCGGCGGCAACGGAGGACTCGACTTCTCCCGCTCACGGCCGGCACCGCCGCCCTGGGGGTGGCGGGCAGTAGACCCG
>NZ_JBSGZO010000466.1:0-6450 GCF_053611045.1 Streptomyces sp. NPDC054841
GAACCCCTCGACAAGGTTCATCGTCCCAGCCCAGAAGGCACTTTCGCGTTACCGCTCATGATCCGAACACGGTCCCAAGTGAAACGCGCAGGCTAGTCATGGCAGTGAACCCGAGTTGGCTTGGGCCCGTTAACCAGGCAGATGGTGTTCCGCGCAGGCAGTTGGTGCGGGACTGCGTCCAAGCGGGTGTCGCAGGGAGAGACGAGGGGTCGGAACTGTCATGCAGAGTCACACAGCCGGACAGAAGCGGAGATCGTCGCGCGAGGACGAAGAGACCGAGGCTGTTGCCGAGCCGGCGAAGAACGCCAAGGGCGCACCGGGAGTCTCCACGGAGGAAAGCGATGACCTTCTCGAACAGATCGATGACGTCCTGAGTGTGATCGAGAATCCCGAAGAGTGGGTCAAGGGCTTCAAGCAAAAGGGCGGCGAGTAGGAGCCGCACCAGATCGCTGAGCAGAGGGAGGAAACCTTGCCGCGGAAGCTGCCCATTCCGGCCATGGAGTTATTGGGCGCCTTGGCTCGAAGATTTCTGGGCTGTTCCGGTCCCGCACGACTCACGGACCTTGACGGTCTCCATGCCAGTCGTGACCTCCTTGTCATCAACGGGGAGGTCTTCCAGCCCGACTACGCCCTGTCTGCCGGATTGGATCTCGGAAGTATCAAGACCTTCTTCTGCGGAATCGGTGACATCGCGTTCTCCGTCGAGACTGAACGCACACGAGTATATGAGACCGTTGGCGGCAGGGACCTGGCGGACTTCGGGCTGATCCAGGTCGCCGCCTACCCCCGTCCAACAGCCACACTGCTCAGCTCCATCTCCGCCTATCTCACACACAAGCACCGGCCTCCGATTAACGCTGCCGCGATCAGTGCGCCCACCAAGCTCTACCAACTCATGGTCCTCGCCCAGAACGGACTGCCGGTCCCCTCATCTCTTTACCTCCCCCGGCACCTCCTGGACAGATCTTTCGAGGATGTGGCCGAGGGGCTTGGCCTGCCCTTCGTTCTGAAGGCGATGAACGGCAGCGGCGGACGGCTCAATTATCTGATCGAGACCAAGGTTGACTTCCTCCGACATGTCCTCGATCCCGCCCATGCCAAAGTCGGATTTCTTGCCCAGCGGTTCATCGCCAACAACGGCGTCTTCCGGATACTGGTGCTTGGCGGGGAAGCTCCGATCGTCATGCACCGCTGTAACACCGACGGAACTCATCTCGCAAACACAGAGCAAGGCGGCCACGCAACCCTGTTCGAGACGGAGACCTTCGAGCCCCGCGTGATCGAGATGGCCGTCAGAGCAGCCGAGCTCATGGGCTGCGACATCGCCGGCGTCAATGTGGTGCAAGACCGCCACACGCGGCAATGGCATTTCCTGGAAGTCACTTCCAGCCCGGCCATCGGGAGCGGAGCGTTCGCGGCAGAGAAGACGCGGGCCTACTCCTCCTACCTCCGCACCAGGCTCTGCCCGTAGTACACGTTTATGCGGGTCTGTAAGAAATTCGGCTCTGTCTCACTTTCGGCGGCGACGCAGTGTGGTTGGTGTCGTTGACATGACATGCGAGATGCCAACGAGCACACCAGCGCATCGACGTGCCGCCCGACCGCAAGGCCGACACGCTCCAGGTGTGGCTGCGTGACCACCCCGGTATCGAGATCGTGTGCCGCGACGGCTCCGTGTCCTACGCCGATGCGATCCGCCGGGCCCTGCCCGATGCCGCGCAAGTCAGGGACAGGTGGCACCTGTGGCACGGCCTCACGCGGGCGGTCGAGAAGGCGGTCGTGGCCCACGGCGGCTGTTGGGCGGAGGCCGGGCCAAAGCGACGGATGCTGACACGCGAGCACACCACCCTGGAACGCTGGCACACCGTCCACGACCTGCTCGGCAAGAGAGTGGGCCTGCTGGACTGCGCCCGCAGGCTGCACCTGGCGCTGAACACCGTCAAACGGTACGCACGCGCACCCGAGCCCGACCGATTGCGCCGACCGCCCCAGTACCGCGCCCGCCAGGTCGACGCCTACCGGAACCACCTGCGCCGGCGCTGAACGGATGGGCCCGGTGTGCCGGTCAAGCGCCTGCTCGAGGAGATCCGCCAGCTCGGATACATGGGCAGCCTCAACCTGCTCTACAAGTACATCAACCAGGGCCGCCTGGAAGGCGACCGGATCACGCCCTCGTCGCGCCGCCTCGCCTCCTGGATCACGAGCCGCCTGGAGAACCTGCCCGACAGGGCCCGTACCCACCTCGGCGAACTCCTCACTGCCTGCCCGGAGATGACCACACTGGCCCAGCTCGTGCGCGACTTCGCCCATCTCATGGCCGAGCGCCGCGGCACGGACCTCGACGCATGGATCAAGCAGGTACGCGAGGCTGGCCTGCCCGAGCTGGACGCCTTCCTCAACGGCCTCGACCAGAACCACGAGGCCGCCGTCGCCGGGCTCACCTCCCCTACAGCAATGGCCCACCGAGGGCGTCAACACCAAGACCAAGATGATCAAACGACAGATGTACGGCCGCGCCGGATTTCCCCTCCTCCGCCACCGCATCCTCCTCGGACAGCAACATGCTCCGTCACCATCGAAAGGATGCTGTTGGTGATCTTCAGGTCGTCAGCCTTTGACAGAGCCGCTGGAAGTGGCTGGGTGGTCGTGGCGGAGAATTCGGTGTGGTGCCGGGCGGGAAGCATTCGCTGAGTCGGACGATGTTGGTTCCAGCGGCTGTGAGCACGTGCTGGACGTGCGTCTTTGCCAGGCCGCGGTAGCGGCAGTGGCGCAGGCCATGAGCGTGGACCGTTTCTGAGACAGTGGCCTCGCAGCCCGCGCGGATGGCATAGCGCCGCTGCCAGCTGCTGGTCTTCTGGTCTTTCCTGACCTGTGACTGGATCTTCTGCTGGGGCTCGGGCAGCAGGAGGATGCGGCGTCCTTTGCCATCGACGTTGCCGGTGCACTTCAGGCGGTCGTCGCATTCCCGGCATGCCTTGCGGGGGAAGAGGACGGACAGCCGGGGATGTCCGTCGCCCAAGGCGGGTTTCCAGGGTGGGCTGGTGATGCCGTTCGGGCAGGTGAGGGTGCGGTTGTCCCAGTCGATGTGGAAGTCCTCTTTCGTGAAACCCGGTCGCTGGGCGGCTTGTGGGTCGTCGCGGACCGGGCCGAGCAAGGGGATGCCCCAGGTCATGGCCGCTTGGTGGATGCTGTCCGGGGTGACATAGCCGCCGTCGACGACGTGATCGAGGGGCTGAAAGCCTTGGTGGGTCAGCTGTTTGTGGATGTCGTCGAGGGCGTCGATGTCCTGCTGCGGCGCCGGGCGGGTGACCACCTGGACGATGACGTTGGGGCTGGTCTCGTCGCAGGTCTCGGTCTGGTGATCGCGGTAGCCGATCCAGTCGCGTTGGCCGGCCGCGGTGACCTTCTGGCTGTAACGGGCCTCGGGATCGTGCGGGGTGAAGATCTCCATCGTGGACCACGGCACCCGTGCAGAATCAGGATCTGATCGGCCGTCCGCCGAGGTCTTGCCGGTGTTCCTCTGCCCGGTCGCCCTCCGGCTGGCCCGGTCGCGGGTCGACTTCGCTTGCCGCCAGCGGAGTTGGCCCGATGCGTCGTGCCAGTACTGCTGGACCCAGACCTGCCGCAGGACCTGCACGGACTTCAACTCCCGCAGCCCAGGCGGGGCATCGTCGTGATAGACGGCGCGCAGGATGTGCAGCCCGTCCTCACCCACCCGCAGCACCCAGGCGATCAAGGCGTCTCCGCCGCGGGGAAGCCGGTCATAGCGCACCGGCCGGCCATACTGGTCTGCCCAGTCAGGAGTCACGAGAGCGGCCAGCCACCCCTCGCCCTGCAGCGCGAGGTCCTCCAGAGCACAGCGCAGCGTCTCAGCGACCAGTTCACCCCGGTTCAGACGGCGCACCGCCGCCAACACGTGGGTGGAATCCGTCCGGATCCGTCCCCGCCGCTTGACCAGCCCGGCTTCTGCAAGCCGGTCCACGACCAGCGCCAAGAGCCGGTCCGCGCGATCGCCCTCGGCCACCCGGCCACGGAATTCGCTCAGGACCGTGAAGTCGAATCCCGGATCGTCCAGCTCAAGGCCCAGACAGTACTTCCAGTCCAGGCGGCAGCGGACTGCGTCCGCCGCCTGCCGGTCGGTGAGGTTCTCCGCGTACTGCAGCACGGACACGAGAGCCAGCTGAGCCGGCGACAGCCCACGCCGTCCGCCAGCCGGATACCAGTCGGCGAAGTCGACATCCGTGAACAGGCCGTCCAGGCGATCGCGCACCCACATCGCGGCCGTGCCCCGTGGATTGCTCGCCGATGCCATCCGCACCGTCACCGGCGGAATCACCCGCCCCGAAACCGAACCCATTGCCACTGCGGTCACCCCTCCGACCGCCGAAATCGCCCCGCTCCCACCAGCGCAGCATCACGAGGACATGAACACAGCCACGGTCAGCAGGCTTCACCCCATCGAGTGAAGATCACCAACAGCATCTCGAAAGTGAGACAGAGCCGAAAAATTGACAGTCCCCCAACCAGGGCTGCACCGCCGTGGCTTTTCAGCGCATGCGGAATCGTTCGAACCTGCAATGGATGGGACCGCCAGCCGCCGAGGCGAACGCCGCGAGCGGCACGGCCGTATTCCGGAAGAGGACCATCGGCCATCCGATCCCGGGAGCGTCATGCCGCAGGACCAGTTGTTCATTCCAGTCAGCCGAGTCCGTCCAGCCCGCCGGCGAGGTCGGACGGCACAGTTCTTGTCGCTCGTGGTGACGGTTACTGCCGTGTCGATCGGGATGGCCTCTACGACCTGGGCCGAGCCCAGTCAGGAGTGCACACGGCCGGGAACCGAGCGATTCGCAGGCACGCCCTGGGCACAACAGTGGCTCCGGGCGGACCGTGTGCATCACCTGACCAAGGGTTCCGGTGTTCTGGTCGCCGTGGTGGACAGCGGAGTCGATGCGGCCGTCCCACAGTTGGCGGGTGCGGTTCTCCGTGGGAGGAACACCGTCGCTCGAGGGCCGGGCGACCGGGACTGCCTGGGGCGAGGCACTTTCGCAGCAGGCCTCATCGTGGCACGGCAGGCTGAGGGGACCGGCGTTCTCGGCTTGGCCCCGGAAGCGAACGTGCTGCCGGTCAGGCAGAACACTGACGCGCGGGACGGCACCTCAAAGAGCATGGCGGACGCCATTCGGTACGCCGTTGACTCCGGGGCGCGGGTGGTGGCGGTCAGTGCCAGTCCGGTTGGGCCATCAAGCGTGCTGGAACATGCCGTGTCGTACGCGGACAGACACGGGGTCCTGGTGGTGGCAAGCGCCGGTATGTATGAGACGGCTGATGGGTCGGAGCACCAGGGCTACCCCGCGGGCTACTCCGCGGTGTTGGCGGTCGCCGGGTCGGACCAAACCGGCGTTCCAGTGAACTCGGCCGGTCTGGGAAAGATCGACCTGCTTGCGCCCGGCAAGGAGTTGGTAGGACTGGGTATCCGTACACCGATGCATGTCCGGGGCGACAGCTATGACGAGGGTTCCCCGGCGGCGCTGGTGGCGGGCACCGCCGCGCTCGTGGCCGCCTATCGGCCTGGACTGGATGCTGCCGCTCTGTCGCGGAGACTTCGGGAATGCGCGGATCATGCTCCTGGCCCTGTGCCGAACCGGAAAGCTGGTTGGGGGGTGGTCAACCCTTACGCGACAGTGACCTCAGTGCTGTCTGGAGAGGCCGGACCAGGCCCCGGGAAGGCGGGCGAACGCCCGAAGGCCGTCGTGCGCGACCGGTTCACCGGAAGGGTACCGGTGATGGGCGTCGAGCTGCCGGACCATGGACCACGCAACCACGCTCTGGCCTTCAGCGGCATTGCGGCAATTCTCGCTGCCGGCCTGACGGCAGCGGCCTTGCTCGTACCCCGCGCCTGTCGTCGGAGCCGGGAACAGGCCGAAGGCTGATCAGATCGGGCGGCTGTGCCGCTAGCCGCCGCAATCGAGTGGACTCGTCTGTGGACTCCAGCCGCTGGGTCCACAGACGCGCCCGGCTTTGCGGCGGTCGTGCGTTTCTGATGAGACACGCCGACCACAGCTCGTCACTGGCTGCCCTCATTCTCGTCCGACTCATGCTCGGAAGTTCCGTATGAACCGCCCCGGGTTCGGTAGAGATCTCAGATTGTGGTTGTGACCTGGGGTTTCGTGGATTTCATGTAGTAGGTGGTCTCGTACTCGACGGGCGGGACGTGGCCTATCTCACCGTGGAGTCGGCGGTGGCAGTACCAGTCGATCCACTCGGCGGTGGCGAGCTCGACCTGGGAGAGCGTCTTCCAGGGCCGACCGGGTTTGATCAGCTCGGTCTTGAACAGGCCGATCGTCGATTCCATCAGGGCGTTGGCACTCGCCGTCGAATGCGCTCGTTCCCCTCGATGACGATGGATGTGTGCGGCTGGTCCATCCGTTTCATCCCCGGTGTGGTGAGGCT
>NZ_JBSGZO010000467.1:0-6435 GCF_053611045.1 Streptomyces sp. NPDC054841
CCTGGGGAGACCCCATGCACCGGACCCCGCTCGCTGTCCGGCCCGATCCACAGGACACCCCCCTGGGGTCCGGTGCGTGTCTTCCGGCCGCGCGACCCGCCGCACGCGGCCCCTGACAGTCCGTCGACGTCGGCCCGTCAGCCCGTCTGCCGTCCGGCGAAGCGGTCCAGCGCGCGCAGAACCTCCGCGCGAGCCGCATCGCTGCCCTGGTGGCCGGCGTCGTCGATCGTCACCAGACGTGCGTCCGGCCAGGCACGGCAGAGTTCCCATGCCGTGTACAGGGGACTGGACAGATCGAGCCGCCCGTGGACCAGCACCCCGGGGATCCCGGCCAGCCGCCCCGCGTCGCGGATCAGCGCGCCCTCCTCCAGCCACGCACCGTGCGAGAAGTAGTGCGTGACGATCCGCACGAGCGCCAGCCGGGCCTCCGGGGCACGGCCGGAGTAGGCATCCGGGCCGCCGTTCGGCTCCAGTGAGAGGACCGCGTCCTCCCAGGCGCACCAGTCGTTCGCGGCCTTCGACCGCACCCGGGGGGTTGGGGTCGTTCATCCGGCGCGCGTACGCCGCGACCGGATCGCCGTACCGTCCCGCCTCCGGGACCCCGGCCAGGAACCGCTCCCACTCCTGTGGGAAGAAGCGCGCCACACCGCGGTACAGCCAGTCGATCTCCGTACGCCGGGTCGTGGTCACACCGTTCACGACGATCTCCGACACACGCTCCGGGTGCCTTTGCGCGTATGCGAGCAGCAGCGTCGAACCCCATGAACCGCCGTACAGCAGCCAGCGGTCGATTCCCAGCAGCTCACGCAGCCGTTCCATGTCGGCGAGGAGATGCCCCGTCGTGTTGTGGGTCAGGTCCGCGGCGGGATCGCCGGCGTGCGGTGTGCTGCGGCCGCATCCGCGCTGGTCGAACAGGACGATCCGGTACCGCTCGGGATCGAAGTAGCTGCGGACGCCGGGCGTGCAGCCGGACCCCGGCCCGCCGTGCACGACGAGAGCGGGCTTGCCCTGCGGATTGCCGCAGACTTCCCAGTACACGAGATGGCCGTCACCGGTGTCGAGCATGCCCTGGTCGTACGGTTCGACAGGCGGATACATCACGGGCATGACGGCTCCTCAGGTACGGGAAGAAGGGACGGAGTTGATCACGGTAGGCGCCCCGTCCCGCTTCCGCAGCGGAGTTTCAGGCCCGCCCGGCGAGCCGGAGCAGCGTCGTCGCGAGGACGTCGACACCTCGGGCGCATGCTTCGGGAGTGGAGTACTCACGGGGATTGTGGCTGATCCCGTCGTACTCACCGGGCACGAAGATCACGGCGGTCGGGTACAGCGCCGCGATCTCCTGGGCGTCGTGCCCGGCGCCCGAGAGCAGCGACAGCCGGCGCAGCCCGAGGTCGTCCGCGGCCCTGGCGATCTTCTGTTGGACGGACGCGTCGAAAGCCACATGGCTCGTCCTCGCCATCCGGCGGGTGGAGACGCTCAGCCCGGGCTGCTGCGTCCGCAGTGCTCGCAGGAACGCGTCGAGGTCCTCCTCGGCCCGGGCCATCGCCGTGTCGTCGGGGTTGCGCAGGTCGACCGTGAGCTCGGCGCGGGCGGGCACGATGTTGGTGAGGTCCGGGTGGACGGCCAGATGGCCGACGGTGGTGCGCAGTTCGCCGTACGCGCCGGAATCGGCCATGTCCCGCAGGCGGGTGATGATCCGCGCGGCGGCGAGCCCCGCGTCGACCCGCAGCCCGGTGGGCGTCGTGCCCGCGTGGGCGGCGCGGCCGTGGAGCGTGATCTCCTGCCAGGAGATGCCCTGGACACCGGTGACGACCCCGATCGCGGCGCCGGCCCCGGCGAGCACAGGGCCCTGCTCGATGTGGCACTCCACATAGGCGTGCGGAGGGTCCAGCCGCACGTCGGCCGGGCCGGCGAAGCCGGTCCGGGCCAGCTCCTGGCCAAGCGTCAGGCCGTCGCGGTCGGTCAGCGCATGGGCGTCGGCGAGCGGGATCCGGCCCGCGGCGACCGCGCTGCCGAGCATGTCGGTCCCGAAGCGGACGCCTTCCTCCTCGGTGAAGACGGCGACCTCCAGCGGATGACGGGTCGCGATGCCGCGCTCGACGAGCGTGCGGACGACCTCGATGCCGCCCAGGACGCCGAGGCAGCCGTCGAAGGCACCGGCGGTGGCGACGCTGTCGATGTGCGAGCCGGTGAGCACGGGGCGGGCGGCCGGGTCGCTGCCGGCCCGGCGGCCGTAGATGTTGCCCATGCGGTCGACGCGGACCTCAAGACCCGCTTGCTCCATCCATGAGATGACGAGCCGCCGTCCGGCCGCGTCGGCGTCGGTGAGGGCGAGCCGGTTGACGCCGCGCAGCCCGGTGCGTTCGTCGTCGTACGCGCCGACGGTGGCGAGGTCCATCAGGGACTGCCACAGCCGGTCCTGGTCGACGGTGACGGGCTCGGCGGGAACGTCCGCGCTCGTAGTGACGTTGGCCGTGGTGGTCATCGTGCCGTCGCCTCGGGCTGGTGGGGGAGGGAGTGGGGGTTG
Organism: Streptomyces sp. NPDC054841; assembly: GCF_053611045.1. Lineage (NCBI taxonomy): Bacteria > Bacillati > Actinomycetota > Actinomycetes > Kitasatosporales > Streptomycetaceae > Streptomyces > Streptomyces sp. NPDC054841. The sequence continues at coordinate 2,528 of NZ_JBSGZO010000467.1, forward strand.
GCCGTGCTGCCCTCCGTGCAGAGCAGTACGACGGTGGTGCCGGGCCCCGCGCCGAGCGCGGCCCTGCGCCCGGCGGCGCCGGGCCCGGTCAGCGCGGCGCGGACCCCGGCGAGCGACGCGGCCCCGCAGGGACCCGCGGGCACACCGAGGGCGGCCAGGTCGCGTGCGGCCAGGTCCGCGTCCGGGTCGCCGACGGCGACCGCGGCGTCGAGGCCGTCGCGGAGCACCGGCCAGGCGAGGGAGGAGGCTGTGCCGCAGTTGAGACCCGCCATGGTGGTGGAACCGGTCTCCACGGTGGCCGGCCGCCCCGCGCTGAGGGAGGCCAGTATGGACGCCGCGGTGTCCGGTTCGACGGTGAGCAGCGCGGGCGAGGGTCCCGTCGCCCGGCTGCGGTAGTGGGTGACGGCCGCCTGGGCCAGGGAACCCACTCCGGCGGGCACGGACACCAGCCCGGCCGGTCCTGCTCCGGCGTCCCGCAGTTGGGCGTCGGTCTCGGTGAACAGAGTGGAGTACCCCTCGACGATCCAGCCGGGGATCTCCTCGTAACCGGGCCAGGCCATGTCCTGGACCAGGACGGAGCCCGGTTCCGCGGCGGCTTCTGCCGCGCGGGCGACGGCCGCGTCGTAACTGCCTGGGACCTGGACGACCTCCGCGCCCTCGGCCTCGATGGCGGCCGTGGCGGCCGGGTGCACCCCGCCGGCGACGAACACCCGGGCGTGCTGCCCGGACTGCCGGGCCATCCGGGCGAGGGCGCGCCCGTGATTGCCGTCCGTCGCGGTGACGAGCACCAGAGGTCCGCCGTCGCGCCGAAGCGCCGCGCCGTCGGTCCGGGGCTCTTCGCCATCGAGCCCGCGATGTCTGCCGAGCAGCCGGTGGACCGCCCAGGACGCGCCGAGCGCCTTGAAGGCGGCGAGCCCGAGCCGCGCCGACTCGTCCTTGGCGAACACCCTTCCCACGCCCAGTTCGCCTGCCAGACCGGGGAGTTCGGTCAACGGGGTGGGGGAGTAGCCGGGGAGCCCGGCGTGGAAGGCCGCGATCCCGGCGGGAGCAGGGTCACAGCGCCAGGTCCTGGCCTCGGGCCGTACGTACCAGCCCAGGGGGGGCGGTGGAAGCGTTCTCTGTCACGTCACCACCGTGCCGGGACCAGGTCTCTTTGGTCCAGCGAATGTTTCCGAGCAATACTCATCGGGAAATCCGAACGGTCGATCCCTGGGGCGGAGGATCCGATGCTTGATCTGCACCGGCTGCGTCTGCTGCGTGAGCTGAAGCACCGCGGCACCCTGGCGGCGGTGGCCGCCGCACTCGCGTACAGCCCCTCCTCCGTGTCGCAGCAGCTCGCCCAGCTGGAATCGGGGGTGGGAGTGCCGCTGCTGGAGCCGGTCGGCCGGCGCGTGCGGCTGACGCCGCAGGCCGAGATCCTCGTCGCCCACACCGAAGCCCTGCTGGAGCGGCTCGAACAGGCCGAGGCGGACATCGCGACCTCGCTCGCCGAGCTCACGGGCACCTTGCGCATCGCCTCCTTCCAGACGGCGGCGCTCGCCCTCGTCCCGGCCGCGCTGACCCTGATCCAGGCCTCGCATCCCCGACTCCGCGTCCACGTCACCCAGTTGGAGCCGGAGACGGCCCTTCCCGCCCTGCTCGCACGCGACTTCGATCTGGTGGTCGGCGAGGAGTACCCGGGCAGCCCCGGCCCGCGCCCCGACCGGATCGAGCAGGAGGAGCTGTGCACGGACACGCTCCGCCTCGCCCTGCCGGGCCCCGGTGACCCCGGCGAACCACAGCAGGCGCTGCGGAGGCTCGCCGCGCATCCGTGGGTGATGGAGCCGGAAGGCACCGTCGCCCGTCAGTGGGCGCTGGCGCTGTGCCGCGACGCCGGTTTCGAGCCGGACGTACGGTACGAATCCACGGACCTGCTGCTCCATCTGCGGCTGGTCGAGGAGGGCCACGCCGCCGCGCTGCTCCCGGATCTCGTCTGGCACGGCCGCACCCCGACCGTCCCTCTGCGGGACCTGCCCAGCGGCCGCGCCTCGCGCCGTATATTCACCGCCGTCCGCAGCGGTGGCAGCCGCCACCCCGCCGTCGTGGCTTGCCGCGCGGCCCTTCAGGAGTCCGCACGCCGGGCCACCGCCCCGCCCGCGTGACGGGGCCGGCCGTCAGCACGGCAGCCGACCCCTGACGAGGCGTCAGCCGACTGCCGGCTCCCGCTCCATCGGCGGCTCGGTGGGCGTCTCGGGGACCGGGCCGAACAGCACCGCGCGAGCGACCTTCGGCGCGAACAGTGCGGTGAGCGGCGTGGTCAGCGTCAGTACGGAACGGAAGACCGGGCCCACGACGTCGGGGTCGCCCGGGTACCGCTGCTGGACGCGGCTCAGGTACCAGGCGGCGGGACGGTCCACGGCCCGCTCGGTCACCGCGCTGCCCACCGCGCCCGGCATCTTCCTGTCCGCGCCCGCGGAGATGTCCCAGGCCTGGCGTGAGGCGTCGAACAGTGCCTGCTGGACCCGCCGCGTCGTCGGCGTACGACGCTGATCACCCAGCGCGTCGCGCAGTGCCACGGCGCTCATCGCGGCGACCGACATGCCCTGCCCGTAGATCGGGTTGAAGGTGCACAGCGCGTCGCCCGTCGCCAGGAATCCGGCCGGCCGGCGGCCCGGGCGGTCGTACCGGCGCCGCACGTTCGATGTCGACCGGAAGCCGTACGGCGCCGTCTGCGGCTCGGCACCCAGCAGCCACTCATGGAAGTAGGGGTGCGGCATGCGGGCCGCGAACGCGGTGAACCCGGCCTCGTCCGTGGGAGGTTCCTGGCCGCGCAGGCCCGAGAAGATGACGAGATGGGTGCCGTCCTCCAGGGGCAGTACGCCGCCTCCGTACACCTGGGACGGGTTCGGGTAGAACCAGTACGCGAGGGATTCGGTGCCCAGGTTCTTGCTCGTGTTGCGGTAGATGCGTGAGGTGTAGGCGAGACCGGTGTCGATCGTCTCCTCCTGCGGTGGCTCGGCACCGATCGCACTCAGCCACTGCGGGGCACGCGAACCGCGGCCCGACGCGTCCACGACCAGGTCGGCTTCGAGAGTGTGCGGTTCCGCGCGGCCGGCCCGCGCCCCGTCGCCGCGCTCGCGCAGCAGCACTCCCCGCACCCGCGAGGCATCGCCGACGAGCCCGACGGCGTCCGTCGACTCGGCCCTCGTGATCACCGGGTTGGCCAGCACCCGCTCGCGCACCAGATGCTCGATCTGGGCGCGGGTACCGGTGTAGATGTGCGTCGTCGGCGCCGAGCGCCGGAACCAGCCGTCACTCCACTGCACCATGTCCGACGGCATGCCGACCCGGGGCGAGCCCGCCGTCCTCAGCTCGGCCATGAATCCCGGCAGCAACGAGTCCAGCGCGAGCTGTCCGCCCTCCAGCAGCACATGGGCGTGCCGGCCGTGCGGTACGCCGGCGCGCGGCTGGGGACTCTCCGGGAAGCGGTCGCGCTCGACGATCGTCACCTTGTCGGCGTGCTCGGCGAGCACGTGCGCCGCGAGCAGTCCCGCGAGGCTGCCTCCGATGACGACGGCATGGCGCCCATCCGCGCCCCGCCTCCAACTTCCGTTCACCTGCGCATGGTTCACCGTGTCCGCCCCTCATGGTCAGTGAGTAGATCCAGGACTGACCAGTATTCCCGGTCGCGGCCCGGAAGATCACGAGGGCCTGGCCGGAGGCGCTCGATGTGGTAGGCGGCCTCGTCACGGTGCAGGTCGACGTGAGGGGCGCGGCTGTCGTCGAGGCCGTACTCGATCCGGCGAGATCCGAAGAAATCCCTAGGTCCTGTCCGGGCGATCTTCGAGGAACAGACCGCGGCGTCAGATGCGGTGCATCGCAAGGCGGAGGATCGCCCTCGTACTGGGCGTACTTGGGCGACTCCGACA
>NZ_JBSGZO010000468.1:0-6426 GCF_053611045.1 Streptomyces sp. NPDC054841
CCCCAGAGCTGCGCCTGGGAGGTGCCCCCACCGCCTTGCGATGCGTCCCCTCGGCCCTCCGGGCCTGGGGAGACCCCATGCATCTGACGCCGCGGTCTGTTCCTCGAAGATCGCCCGGACAGGGCCTAGCCGACGCCCAGCAGCTGCTGGATCGGGTCGATCGCGAAGTACACGACGAACAGCGCCGTCGTGCTCCACAGCAGCCAGTGCACCTCGCGCGCCTTGCCGAGCACCGTCTTGATGACGGTGTAGGCGATGAACCCGGCGCCGATGCCGTTGGTGATGGAGTACGTGAAGGGCATCACGGCGATCGTGAGGAAGGCCGGGATGGCGATCTCGTACCGCACCCAGTCGATGTGCCGGACCTGCGCCATCAGCAGGAAGCCGACCGCGACCAGCGCGGGGGCGGCGGCCTGGGCCGGGACGACCGTGGCGAGCGGGGTGAGGAAGAGGGCGAGCCCGAAGAGCGCGCCGGTCACGACGGAGGCGAAGCCGGTACGGGCGCCCTCGCCGACACCCGCGGCCGACTCGATGTAGGACGTGGCCGAGGAGGCGGACGCCGCGCCGCCCGCGACGGCCGCGGCGCCGTCGATGAGCAGGACCCGGCCCAGGTTCGGGACATTGCCGTTCTCGTCGAGCAGCCCGGCCTCGTTGGAGACGCCGACGACCGTGCCCATGGTGTCGAAGAAGTCGCTCAGGATCAGGGTGAAGACGAGCAGGACGATGGTGATGACACTGACCTGCCCGAAGGCGCCGAAGAGGCTGAAGTTTCCGACGAGCCCGAAGTCCGGGGCCGCCACGACGCTCTCGGGGACGGTGGGGACGGTCAGTCCCCAGGCGGTCGGGGCGATGTCGGCGATCTCGTTGATGACGATCGCGACGACCGTCATCACGACGATGGAGATCAGGATCGCGCCGCCCACCTTGCGCGCCATCAGTGAGATGGTGAGGAGAACGCCCAGACAGAAGACCAGCACGGGCCAGCCGCTCAGCTGTCCGCTCGCCCCGAGCTGCACCGGAACGGTCCCCGTCGCGCCGGGGATACGGGTCGCGAAGCCCGCGTCGATGAAGCCGATGAACGCGATGAACAGCCCGATGCCGACGCTGATGGCCTGCTTCAGCTGCTGCGGGATCGCGTGCATGACGGCCTCGCGCAGACCCGTGACGACCAGGACACAGATGAGGATGCCTTCGATGACCACCAGGCCCATCGCATCGGGCCAGCTCATCAACGGGGCGATCTGGAAGGCGACGAGGGCGTTGAGGCCGAGCCCGGCGGCGATGGCGAGCGGCAGATTGCCGCCGAGGCCCATGATCGCGGTCATCACGGCGGCCACGAGCGCGGTGACGGTGACGAGCTGGGGCCCGGAGAGCTGGGCTCCGAATTTGTCCTCGGCCCCACCGAGGATGATCGGGTTGAGCACGAGAATGTAGGCCATCGTGAAGAACGTGGCGAAGCCGCCGCGTACCTCGCGCCCGAAGGTCGATCCGCGCTCGGTGATTCTGAAGTAGCGGTCGACGGCGTTGTGTCCCTGTGGTTCCGGCATGGCTCTCCTCGGCGGGTGACGGTTTCCGCGCTGTGTCGATGGCTGGATTGTGCCCACCGAGGAGGCCGTTCAGGTTTTCGCCGTGTTACTTGACCAGGGTGTGACCTGACCGCGGCGCTATTTCACCGCCGCCCACCTCTTGATCGTGGCGATGGCCTGTTCCTGCTGCTCCGCCGGCAGTTTGCCGATCGAGGCCCCGTGGTTGGCGCCGGGCACGACATAGCGGTACGAGTCGTGCCGGCTCGGTGTGAACTTTTCGGCGCTCCAGGGGTCGTTCTGGCCGTAGATGTACATCATCCGCTCGCCCCGTGTCCGCACCCAGCTGTCGATGTCGGCGATTGCCGCGTTGTCGTACGAGCCGCGCATCACATCGGGCAGGACCGAGTTGGGCTGGTAGATGTCCGGGTAGTGGCGCACGTCCTTGAGGTGCTTGAACTTCAGATCGGCCCAGCCGAGCTGGGTCGCGGCCTGCCGGTAGTAGGGGCCCGCGCCGTTCGTGCCGAGCGTCTCGTCCTGGTAGACGCTGAAGCCGTGCTGCTTGGACCACTCGTACAGTTCGTCGTCGCCGACGGTCTTCGCGTCGGGGACGGTGGCGCAGTTGTCGGCGGTGTCGCTCTGCCAGAAGTTCCACACCTGGTCGAGGACGGCGAACTCATAGGCCCGGTCGATGGTGCCGAGGGTCTCCTCGAAGGTGTCGCCGTTCTTCACCGCGTCCGCCTCGAACTTGGGCAGCAGACGCTCGCGGCGCACGAGCATCTCGCGCTGTACGGCATTGAGCGCGTCCCGGCACTCCTGTGTGCCGACCGTGCGGAAGAACCGCTCGTACGTCGAGTCGTCCTTGTTGTTCGCGTCGTTGGGGGCGACGAAGGCGACGACCGCGTCGAGGTCCCCCGGGTAGAAGCGCTCGTGGTAGGTCGCGGTCATGCCGCCCTTGCTGCCGCCCGTCCCCAGCCACTTCCCCTTCTCGATGCCGCGCAGTGCCTGGGTGATGCGGTGCTCGTCGCTCGCCTCCTGCCAGATGGTCAGCTTGGACCAGTCGTCACCGGCCGGGCCCGCGGGCCGCGACTCGGCGAAGTAACGGTGTTCGACGCTGATCTGGTTGGCGTCGATCAGGCGGGTGAGGGAGGTGATGCCGGTGGAGAGGGTGTAGCCGCCGGTGTGGAAGACGGTGGGCCGGTCGGCGGACTTGTGCCACAGCGTCAGACGCTGGGTGAACGTGCCGCGGAGCGGGTGGCGGTGGTCGACCGGCTGGGCGTACGTCAGCGTGTAGTACGGGTGTCCCTCGCGGTCCACGACCGAGACGACGGTCATGCCCGGGATGCGTTCCAGCTGGTCGCGTACGTCCTCGGCGGCCGCGGCCCGGGCCGGATCCGGCGCGGCCGCAGTGGCCGCCACGGCGGGAAGGGCTCCGGCCAGGATCGCCGTACCGGAAACCAGCCCGGCGCACAGAAGCGCGGTTATCCCCTTGATGCGCACAGTGTTTCCCCTCGTACATGAGTGACGGGTGGTGCGCCGGATGCTACGGCGTCAGGAGGCGCCGCACCGGAAAGTACGCCAACTGCCCCAACGGGCCTGCCGGCGGCGGTGATGTCGGTGGGCGTCAGACGAGCTGTGCCAGCGCGTCTTTGACAGCCGCCAGGTCCTGGTCGGAGGCGAGTCCCGCGTGGTACAGGCGCAGTTCGTCCGCCCCGAGCGAGGCGGCACGGCCCGCGTCGGCGGCGAGGGTTCCCGGGCTGCCGCCCATGCCTGCGACCACGGTGAGGTTGGCGGCGACGACGGACGTCGCGGACGCGTGCTGGGCGAACGGCGGCAGCAGCCGCGTTCCGCCGGTGCAGGGCACGACCACGCCGTCGGCGATGCCGAGGATGTGCGCGGGGTCGACCCCGGCGTCGGCACCGCAGTGGTACGCCACCGGATCCGCGTGCAGCAGCACCTGGAAGCCCTCCGGGGCGGCGGCCCGTACCGCGGCGACGACGGCCTCCTGCAGCGTCCGCGCCGTGCGGGTACGGAACTCCAGGGTCACCGCGGTCGGTTCGGCTCCCAGCAGCTTCTCGACCAGGATGTCGGGGGGTGTGCTCCCCCGCCACACCGGCTCCAGCGCGTCCCGCACGCCCGCGCTCAGCTCGTCGGGGTCCGTGCCCTGTGCCGCGTATCCGTCCCGGCAGGCGGGGCAGAAGCACAGCGACATGGCGTACCGGGCGGCGTCGCCGAGGCCGACACCCGCGATCTTGTCGTGGGCGTGCAGATGGGCGAGCCCGTACCAGCCGCAGGATTCGAGCTCCGTGCCGCGTGCCCCCGGCCGTACCGCCGCCTCGGCCGCGAGGGTCTGCAGATAGGCGCGGACGGCGGGCTGGGCGATGCAGGGCGCCCAGGGATAGCGGTCGCCGTACGCGTTGACCACGGACGTGCCCGGGTGCTCCGCGCCGAGGCGGGAGTTGTGGGCGAGGACGACCCAGGTGTGCACGTCGAGTCCGGCGGCGGTGAGGGCGTCGGCGGCCTGTCCGTACGCGTCGCCGGGCGCCCAGGACCCGGCCGGGTACGGACGGAGCGCGGCTCCCGCCCAGCGCGCCTCGTCCGGCGGGTAGAGCACGGCCGCGTGTTCGGCGGTGACGACGCGGTGGCGGGGGTGGCGCGGGGTGAGGGCGCGGGTCGAATGGTAGGCGGAGGCGAGGGTGACCTGCCGGACGCCGAGACCGGCGATCCGGCCCGCGGCGTCAGGGTCGCCGGTGATGTCCCAGGGGTAGACGAAGGCGCCGGCCTTCACTCGGCCGCTCCGTCTCCGATGAGTGCACGGCCGCGTTCGACGATGTCGGCGAGCTCCTTGAGGTGGTCGGCGGACGGCTCGCTCAGCGGCGGCCGTACCTCGCCGACGTCCTGTCCGCGCAGCCGCACCGCGGCCTTGACGAGCGAGACGGCGTATCCGTGGCGGGACGCACGCAGTTCCACGAGGGGGCGGTAGAAGCCGTCGAGGAGGCGTTCGACGGTGGCGTCGTCGCCGGTGGTGAGGGCGCGGTGGAAGGCGAGGGCGATCTCGGGGGCGAAGCAGAAGACGGCGGAGGAGTAGAGGGTGATGCCGATGCCGCGGTAGGCGAGGGCGGTGAGCTCGGCGGTGGGCAGGCCGTTGAAGTAGAGGAAGTCGCGCCCGGGAGCCTCGGTGCGTACGGCGCTGACGATGCGCTGCATCAGGTCGAGGTCGCCGTACCCGTCCTTGAGGCCGATGATGCCGTCGACCGCGGCGAGTCCGACGACGGTCTCGGGCGTGAACACCGCGTTGTCGCGCTGGTAGACGATGACATCGAGCTCGGTGGCGGCCGCGAGCGCGGCGTAGTGACGCAGCAGTCCGGCCTGGTCGGCGACGACGAGGTAGGGCGGCATGGCGAGGATCCCGTCGGCGCCCGCGTCCTCGGCGAGCTTCGCGTACCGGATGGCGAGGGCCGTGCCGTAGCCGGCGCCCGCGAGGACGGGGACCCGGCCGGCGGTCTCCTCGACCGCGGCGGCGACGCAGTCGCGGAACTCCTCCGGGGTCAGGGCATGGAACTCGCCGGTGCCGCAGCAGGCGAAGACGGCCCCGGCGCCGGCCTCGACACCGGATCGCACGTGGGCGCGGAAGGCATCGAGGCCGAGGGCGCCGTCCGGTCCGTACGCGGTGACGGGGAAGAACAGCGGCCCCTCGGCATGGGTGAGTCGGGCGGCGAGCGGGGCTGAGGTCACGGGCGCTCCCTGGGCCGTGCACCGAGCGATCAGGCTCGTGCATCATTCTGATCGACGTCTACATTTCTGAACATCGCCACGCTAGTGCGGCCCCAATGGCGAGGTCAAGCCGGAAAACCGCAACTCAACGGCATGATTGACACCTTTACGCCACACTTGACGGTGCCGCGACCGCTCCCTAGCGTGTCCACGCATGTGAATGCCGTCTACAGACCTGCGTCCTGTCCGAGTCGCGTCGAGGGGAACCCACCCATGCCCGCACCCCGCACCGTCCTGCTGACCGGCGCAGCCGGCGGCATCGGCACCCTGATGCGGGGGCTGCTGCCCGCGTACGGCTACGAGCTCCGCCTCTTCGACATGACCCCCATCGACGGAGAGCCCGGCGCGATCACCGCCGACCTCGCCGACAAGGACGCACTGCGCGAGGCCGTACGGGGCGTGGACGCGATCATCCACCTGGCGGGCATCTCCCTGGAGGCCTCCTTCGACAAGATCCTCCGCGCCAACATCGAGGGCACGTACAACCTCTACGAGGCGGCCCGCGAGGCGGGCGTCGGGCGCGTCGTCTTCGCCTCCAGCAATCACGCGGTCGGCTTCACCCCGCGCCCGCGCGAGAGCGCACCTCGTGATCCAGGCGTGCTGATCCCGGTCGACACGCCCCACCGCCCCGACACCTACTACGGCCTCTCCAAGTGCTTCGGCGAGGATCTCGCCCAGCTGTACTGGGACCAGTACGGCATCGAGACCGTGTCCGTCAGGATCGGCTCCTGCTTCATGGAGCCCAACAGCGTGCGGATGCTCTCGGTCTGGATGAGCCCCGGCGACGGCGCCCGTCTCTTCCATGCCGCACTGACGGCCAAGGACGTGGGCCACACCGTCGTCTACGGTTCCTCCGCCAACACCCGCCTGTGGTGGGACCTCTCGACGGCGCGTGCGCTCGGCTACGAGCCGCAGGACGACTCGGAGCAGTTCGCGGAGAAGCTCATCGCCGAACAGGGCGAACTGGACCCGGCCAACCCGGACCACACGTATCTGGGCGGCCACTTCGTGACGCGGCCGCCGATGTGGCCGCACTAGTGCCGCGACCGGCAATGTTTGCCCGTCAAGGAGCGTCGTCCGGTGCGTGCCATCGCAAGGCGGCCGGAAGTCCTTGTAGCGGAGCTACCAG
>NZ_JBSGZO010000469.1:0-6419 GCF_053611045.1 Streptomyces sp. NPDC054841
CGGGAGGCCGGCGCCCCGCCGTCGGCCGACTACTCGACGATCAGCTCGACCGGGATGTTGCCACGGGTCGCCTTGGAGTAGGGGCAGACCTGGTGGGCCTGCTTGACCAGCAGCTCGCCGGTCTCGCCCTCGAGCGCCGCGGGCAGCTCGACGCGGAGCGTCACCGCCAGGCCGAAGCCGCCGTCCTCGTCCTTGCCGATGCCGACCTCGGCGGTCACCGAGATCTCACCGGTGTCGACCTTCGCCTGGCGCCCGACCAGGCCGAGGGCGCTCGAGAAGCACGCGGCGTATCCGGCCGCGAAGAGCTGCTCCGGGTTGGTGCCGTCGCCGCTGCCGCCCAGGGCGGCAGGGGCTGCCAGCGGAAGGTCCAGGCGGCCGTCGGAGCTGACGGCACGACCCTCTCGGCCGTTCGCGGTGGCTACAGCGGTGTACAGCGCGTTCATCGGAACCATCCCTGTGTCGTTGGGTCGGACAGGTGTAACTACAGCACACAATTCAATTGCACACAACTCGATTGCCCAATGGATAGGTACTCTGGACCCATGAAGACCACACCGGATGCCCCGACGAGCGAGGAATTCCTCCGCCTCGACCACCAGATCTGCTTCTCACTGCACGCGGCCTCACGCGCCTTCAACGGGGTCTACCGGACGGTCCTCAAGGATCTGGGGCTCACCTATCCCCAGTACCTGGTGATGCTGGTGCTCTGGGAGCACGGCGCTCTGCCCGTCAAGACGATCGGCGAACAGCTCCGCCTGGACTCCGGAACCCTCTCCCCCCTGCTCAAGCGACTGGAGGCGCTCGGCTGCGTGGAGCGCCGGCGCAGCGCCGAGGACGAGCGCTCCGTCACCGTGCACCCGACGGACAAGGGCATCGCTCTGCGGGAGCAGGCCGCGCTCGTCCCGCGCAGGATCGCCGCAGCCACCGGGCTCACGCTGGAGGAGATCGGCGACCTGCAGACCCGGCTGGCCTCGCTCACGGCCAAGCTGGACGGCGCCGACCTGGAGTACGACCCGACGAGGAGCTGCGCCGACGCGGACTGACGCCCCCGGGGTCACGCGCACACTCGCGCACTTTGTACGACGGGCATCGTAGTTTGACAGATGCCGTACTACGATGAGTATCGTACGAGCATCTACTTCGGCCCCGCCGTGAATGGAGACCGCCGTGAGCGCACTGTTCGAGCCGTACACCCTCCGGTCACTGACCGTCCCCAACCGCGTATGGATGGCGCCGATGTGCCAGTACAGCGCGGAGGTGTTCGGACCGGACGCCGGTGTCCCGAACGACTGGCACTTCGCTCACTACGCGGCCCGTGCGGCCGGCGGCACCGGCCTGATCCTCGTCGAGGCCACCGCGGTCTCCCCCGAGGGCCGCATCAGCCCCCAGGACCTGGGCATCTGGAACGACACCCAGGTCGCGGCCTTCCGCCGGATCACCCGTTTCCTCAAGGGCCAGGGCACCGTCCCGGGCATCCAGATCGCCCACGCCGGCCGCAAGGCCTCCACCGATCAGCCGTGGAAGGGCGGCGCGCCGGTGGGCCCCGACGCCCACGGCTGGCAGACGCTCGCGCCGAGCCCGGTCGCCTTCGACGAAGGGCACCCGGTGCCCGACGAGCTGACCACCGCTCAGATCGGCGAGATCGTGGGACGGTTCGCGGACGCCGCGCGGCGCGCACGCGAGGCGGGATTCGAGATCGTCGAGGTGCACGGTGCACACGGGTATCTGATCGGCGAGTTCCTCTCCCCGCACAGCAATCACCGCACCGACGAGTACGGCGGCTCGTTCGAGAACCGCACCCGCTTCGCGCTGGAAGTCGTCGACGCCGTACGGGCGGTGTGGCCCGCGGAGCTGCCGCTCTTCTTCCGCATCTCGGCGACCGACTGGCTCGAGGAGAACGGCTGGACGGCCGACGACACGGTGCGCTTCGCCGCCCTGCTCAAGGAACACGGCGTCGATCTCCTCGACGTCTCCTCCGGCGGCAACGCCGCGCGGGTACGGATCCCCGTCGGCCCCGGCTACCAGGTGCCCTTCGCCGCCCGCGTCAAGGCCGAGACGGGCCTGCCGGTGGCGGCCGTCGGCCTGATCACCGAGCCCGGGCAGGCCGAGAAGATCCTCTCCAACGGCGAGGCAGACGCGGTGCTCCTCGGCCGCGAGCTGCTGCGCAACCCGTCGTGGGCACGTCACGCAGCACGCGAGCTCGGCGGCGCGATCCGGATCCCGGACCAGTACCACCGTTCCGTCTGAGGACAGCCGGTCCACCGGCCGCCGGACCGAGAAGAACTGCCCGGCGGCCGATGAGTTCCGGCCACCCGTCCGGTCTGCCTTGTCGGGCTGTTCTCCCCGTCCCCCGACCCTGCCCACGGGCCGGTGTCGGCGGTCGGGTGCAGACTGGCCCGTATCCGTGACAAAGGCGTCCTGGAGGTGTCGGTGATGACCGACGTTCTGCTGGCTGTAGGCACACGCAAAGGGCTCTTCATCGGTCGCAGGCGCGACGGCCGGTGGGACTTCGACGGCCCGTGCTTCAACGCGCAGGCGGTGTATTCGATCGGAATCGACAAACGCCGCGGCACGCCACGGCTGCTCGTCGGCGGCGACAGCTCCCACTGGGGTCCGTCCGTGTTCCACTCCGACGACCTGGGGGCGACCTGGACCGAGCCGGCGAAGCCCGCGGTCAAGTTCCCGAAGGACACCGGGGCGTCCCTGGAGCGGGTCTGGCAGTTGCACCCTGCGGGTCCCGCCGCCCCGGACGTGGTGTACGCGGGGACGGAGCCGGCCGCGCTGTTCCGCTCCGAGGACGCCGGGGAGACCTTCGAGCTGGTGCGGCCGCTGTGGGAGCACCCCACCCGGTCGAAGTGGGTGCCGGGCGGCGGCGGTGAGGCCGTGCACACCGTGGTCACCGACCGCAGGGACGCGGACGCCGTGACGGTCGCCGTGTCCACCGCCGGGGTGTTCCGCAGCAGCGACGGCGGCGCCAGCTGGAATCCCTCCAACCAGGGCGTGTCGGCGGTCTTCCTGCCCGATCCGCACCCCGAGTTCGGCCAGTGCGTCCACAAGATCGCGCAGGACGCGGGCGATCTGGACCGGCTGTACCTCCAGAACCACTGGGGGGTGTACCGGAGCGACGACGCGGGCGCCAAGTGGACCGACATCGGCGAGGGCCTGCCGTCCGACTTCGGCTTCGCCGTCGCCGCGCATCCGCACCGCGCGGATGTGGCCTACGTCTTCCCCATCAACGCCGACGCGGACCGCGTCCCGGCCGGGCGCCGCTGCCGCGTCTATCGTACGAGTGACGCGGGCGCGAGCTGGGAGCCTCTCTCGGCCGGACTTCCCGGGGGCGACCACTACGGCACGGTGCTGCGCGACGCGATGTGCACCGACGACGCCGACCCGGCGGGGGTGTACTTCGGCAACAGGAACGGTGAGGTGTACGCGAGCGCGGACGACGGGGACAGCTGGCAGCAGCTCGCCTCCCATCTGCCGGATGTCCTCTGCGTCCGGGCGACGACCCTCGGCTGAGGGCCGGGTGACAGTGGATTGATCGCACCACTCGCTGCACCAGTAGAGTGACGCCCCGTGGCAGCACGACCCTTGAAAGAGATCGTAGAGCCGGGCTGGGCGGACGCCCTCGCGCCCGTGGCCGAACGCATCACCGCGATGGGCGGCTTCCTCCGCGCGGAGATCGCCGCGGGGCGCACCTATCTGCCGGCGGGAGCGCATGTACTGCGTGCCTTCCAGCAACCGTTCGACGAGGTGCGCGTCCTGATCGTCGGCCAGGATCCGTATCCGACCCCCGGGCACGCCGTCGGGCTGAGCTTCTCGGTGGCACCCGAGGTGCGGCCGCTGCCGGGCAGTCTGGAGAACATCTTCCGGGAGATGCACACGGACCTCGGGCTGCCCAGACCCTCCAACGGTGATCTCACACCGTGGACCCGGCAGGGGGTGCTGCTGCTCAACAGGGCCCTGACGACGGCTCCCCGTAAGCCTGCCGCGCACCGTGGCAAGGGCTGGGAGGAAGTGACCGAGCAGGCCATCCGGGCCCTGGTCGCCCGCGGCAAGCCGATGGTGTCGGTGCTGTGGGGGCGTGACGCGCGCAATCTGCGGCCGCTGCTCGGCGAGCTGCCCGCGATCGAGTCCGCCCATCCGTCGCCCATGTCGGCGGACCGTGGCTTCTTCGGCTCGCGCCCGTTCAGCAGGGCGAACGATCTGCTGGCCCGCCAGGGGGCACAGCCGGTCGACTGGCAGCTCCCGTGACCGTCGGCGGGGCACCGGGCGGGTGGGTGCTCGGCGTCGACTCCGGTGGCTCCGGCCTGCGGGTCGCCCTGGCGCTGGCCGGAGCGCCGACCGATGCCACGGCGACCGCGTCGCGGGAGCCGGTGCGCACCGGGCCGGGCGGCATCGACGCCGCGCATCTGCTGGAGCAGCTGCTGCCGATGGCGCGAGGGCTGCTCGAGCGGGCCGGCGCGACCGGCACCCCGCCGTCGGCCGTCGCCGCCCCGGCGCCACCTCTCGACGGCGGTTCCGCCCCCGCCTCGGGCACCGGCGACACCGGCGGGGAGCCGGGTCCGTCCGGGCTCGTCGCCGTCGCGGTCGGGGCCGCCGGCATGGTGACGCTCGGGGACGAGCTGCGTGCCGTGCTGCCCGGCGCGCTGGAAGCGGCCTTCGGGGTGCGCAGCGTGGCGCTCGCCGCCGATGCAGTGACCGCGTACGCGGGCGCGCTCGGCCAGCGCCCCGGGGCGGTCGTCGCGGCCGGCACGGGCATGATCGCGCTCGGTACGGATCTGACGAGCTGGCGCCGTGCGGACGGCTGGGGTCATCTGCTCGGCGACTGCGGCGGCGGAGCCTGGATCGGCCGCGCGGGCCTGGAAGCGGCGCTGCGCGCCCACGACGGGCGCACGGGAGGATCGGCCGCGCTGCTGGCCCGGCTCGAGGCGGTGTTCGGCCCGGCGGAAGAACTGCCGGGGCTGCTCTACCCCCGCTCCGACCGGCCGGCGCTGCTGGCCTCCTTCGCACCGGAGGTCTCCCGCTGCGCGGCGGACGACCCGGTCGCCGGAAGCATCCTCGCCGAAGCCGCGGACCACATCGCGGCGGCGGCCGCGGCCGTCTGCCCGCCGCCGTCGGCCGGGGAGTGCGAAGTCGCCCTGACCGGTGGCCTGTTCGCGATGGGCGACCCCCTTGTCGTACCACTGCGGGACGCCCTCGCACGGCAACTCCCGCACGCCCGGCCGGTGTCTCCGGCCGGCGATCCGCTCGCCGGCTCGCTGACACTCGCCGCCGCGCTCGCGACCGGATCGCTGACGCTGCCGACGGATCCGCGCATGCTCCGTCTGACGGCTCCATCCTCGGATCAGACCGGGACAGGCAGTAATTAGCGAACTCATCGGATAAATACGGACAGACGGCGCTCGACCGCCCCCTCCCCGAACAGCGACGACGACAAAACCAGTAGCATGCGGCGCCATGAGCTCCCCCACTGGGCCTGCATCCGGCCTGCCTGTACGAATGCCGCGACCCCGCCAGTCCGGGCGGCACCGCCGCCCGGAGCCCGTGGCGGCCCCCGAGGGCGCGCCCGCGCTCGTTCTCGCTGTGCCCGGGATCCCCACCTCCGCGATACGCGGCCTCGCCGAGGAAGTCGTCAGCATCGCCCGTTCCGAGCTGCCCGGCCTCGACGCCGCGATCGGCTACGTCGACGGTGACGACGCCGAGTACCCCACGCTGGGGAGCGTGCTCGCGCAGGCTGCCGCGCTGCGCACCGAACGGTACGAGCTGGCCAAGTCCGCGGGCCGTGAGGTCGCGGAGCCCGTGGGCCCCGCCTCCGTCGTGGTTCCGCTGCTGGCCGGCCCGGACGCCGCCCTGACCCGGCGGATTCGTCAGGCGGTCATGGACAGCCGCACGACCGCGGAACTGACCGATGTCCTCGGCCCGCACCCGCTGCTCGCCGAGGCCCTGCACGTACGGCTGTCGGAGGCCGGTCTGGCACGCGCCGACCGCGCCCGGCTGTTCACCGTCGCCACGGCTGCCGACGGCATCGTGCTGGCCACGGTCGGTGGCGACGAGGCCGTCCAGGCCGCGGGGATCACCGGAATGCTGCTGGCCGCGCGGCTCGCCGTGCCGGTGATGGCCGCCGCCCTGGACCAGGAGGGCGCGATCGCCGCGACCGCCGAGGAACTGCGCGCTTCCGGTTCCGGACAGCTCGCGCTGGCTCCGTACCTGGTCGGCCCCGAGCTGCCGGAGGGCCTGCTGGAGGCCGCCGCAGCGGAGGCGGCCTGCGCCGCGGCCGAGCCGCTGGGCGCGTACCCGGCGATCGGGAAGCTGGTGCTCGCCAAGTACACGACCGCGCTCGGCATCACGCCGCAGCCGCAGGGCGCTCAGTCCCACTGACCGGCTCCGCCGCCGCGTCCGCACAGACGGAAAGGGCC
>NZ_JBSGZO010000470.1:0-6414 GCF_053611045.1 Streptomyces sp. NPDC054841
GAATCGACGTTCCGGTGCGGCGGCCCTCGTGGCGGGTGCGAAGAGAAGGGCTGTCAGCCCGTCGAGCCTCCGAACCAGCCGCCGTTGCCATTGCCGTTGCCGTTGGTGCTACCGCCCGTGGTGGTTGGTGAGGGGCTGGTGGTCACTCCGCCGTCCGTGGCGCCACCGTCGGTAGTGCCCACGTCAGTACCGGCATTGGTGCCACCGCCGTCCTGACCGCCCGTAGGGTTGCACTTCCAGTCGAACGGGTCACAGGAGTTGCTGGGATCGGGAGTACCGGACGGCGTCTGGGACGGCGTCTGGGACGGCGTCTGGGACGGCGTCTGCGAGGGCGTGGCGGAAGGCGTCGGCTCGGGGCTGGACAGACCGCCTCCGAAGACCCCGTCGGCGTCCAGGGACTCCGGCTCGGGGAAGCGCTCGACCTTCGTGTCCTTCAGGGCCTCCGCCATGTAGTCGTGCCAGATCTCGGACGGGAACGACGAACCGTGGATCTTCTGCTGACCACCCGTACCGAACATCTCCTCGAACTTGCGGTTCTTGCTCTTCGCGTCGTCGTCCATCCGGTACATGTCGATGGCGGTGGACAGCTGAGGCGTGTAGCCGACGAACCAGGCCGACTTGTTGCCGTCGGTCGTACCGGTCTTGCCGGCGACGTCCCGGCCCGGGAGCGCCGCGTTCCGGCCCGTGCCCGCGGGGTCCTCGACGACATCCTTCAGCACATCGGTCACATTGCTCGCGATGGCCGAGGAGAACCGCTGATCGGACTCGTCCTCGTGGTTGTAGACCACCTCGCCACGATGGCGTGCCTTGAGGACGGAGAACGGCTCGCGCTGCTCACCATTGGCGGCGAAGGTCGCGTACGCGCCCGCCATACGGATGGCGCTGGGGCTGGAGATACCGATCGAGAACGACGGGACGTTCGACTTGACCAGCGAGTCCTCCCGCAGCCCGGCGTCGACCGCCGCCTCCCTCACCTTGTCGATGCCCACATCCATGCCCAGCTGGACGAAGGGCGAGTTGGCAGAGCGGACCATGGCTTCACGCAAGGTGATGTCCTTGTACGACTTATGGCCGTCGTTGGCCTGCAGCCACTGCTCTCCCTTCTCGTTCTCCCAGACCGTGCCGTCATAGTTCTTGATCTTGAGTTTGTCGATGGCGTTGTACTTGCTCTTGTCCGGGTCGACCAACGTGCGGTCTTCGTCTCCCTGATCAGCCGGGAGCTGCGGGTTACGCACGCCGTCCCGCATCGCAGCGGCGAGAACGAACGGCTTGAACGTCGAGCCGACCTGGGCACCGGTCTCGTCCGCATTGTTGGTGAAGTGCTTCGTCGCGTCCTCACCGCCGTAGATGGCGACGATCGCGCCCGTCTTCGGGTCCACCGAGGCGCCGCCGAACTGTACGTGGGTGTCCGTTTCCGGGCGCTTCTTCGGGTCGATGTTCTTCTTGCGGACGTTCTCGACGGCGGCCTTCAGCTTTGCGACCTTGGGCTTCTCGAAGGTCGTGTAGATCTCGTAGCCGCCCTTGGACAGGTCCTCGGCCGTGATGTTCCTGTCGTTCTTGTTGATGAAGTTGGCCTTGGCAAGGTCCACGAGATAGCCGGTCTGCCCGCTGAGCTGGGCGTTCTTCTTGGGCGGCACGGGCATCGGGAACGGCCCCTTGCGAGCCTCCGCATACCTCGAGGACTCGGGCTCGGGATAGCCGTCGTTGGCCATCTCTCCCATGATCCATTGCCAGCGCTTCACCGCGCGGGCCGTATTGGCCTCGCGGGTCGCCATCCGGTCGATCTCCGTGGAACCGGCCGGGTCGTAGTACGTGGCGCCCTTGAGCAGCGAGGCGAGGAAGGCGCACTGGCTCGGGCTGAGGTCCTTGGCGTTCGTGTTGTAGTACGTACGGGCAGCGGCCTGGATTCCGTAGGCGCCACGCCCGTAGTACGACGTGTTCAGGTAGCCCTCCATGATGTCTTCCTTCTCCAGTTCGGCGCCCACCTTCATGGAGATGAAGAGCTCCTTGACCTTCCGGCTCAAGGTCTGCGACTGATCACCCAGCATGGCGTTCTTCACGTACTGCTGGGTGATGGTCGAGCCACCCTGCGTCTGCCCGCCCTTGGCCATGTTGACCACGGCACGGGCGATACCCATGGGGTCGATGCCCGAGTCGGTTTCGAACGTCTTGTTCTCGGCCGACATCACCGCGTGACGCATCGCCTTGGGAATGTTCTCGTAGGAGATGATCTGACGGTTGATCTCACCACCGGTGGCAGCCATCTGGCTGCCGTCCTTCCAGTAGTAGACGTTGTTCTGCGCCCCGGCCGCCTCGTCCTGCTTCGGGATGCCCACCATCGCGTAGGCGATGGTCCCGGCGGCCATCAGACTGCCGAGGAAGCCGAGGCACAGCCCCGTCGTGAGCTTCCACGACGGGACCCAGCGCCGCCAGCCGTACTTGTCGTGGCGCGGGTAGTCGATCAGCCGCTTCTTGCCCGGGTTGCCGCCACGGCCGCGCCCAGGCCCACCGGGGCCGCCGCCACCACGCCGACCGCCGCCGTGACCGCCGTGGCCCGCGCCACCGCCTTCCGCGGCTCTTCTGCGGCCACCAGCGCCCCGCTGGGCGGCACGCCGAGCCTCTGCCCGGCCTCCGTACGGTTGCTCCTCCTGCCCGTACGAGGCAGAGGGGGTTCCGGTGCTCGTGCCCCGGGGCGGGGCAGCACGGCGGCCTGACGGAGGCTGCTGGGCGCCGCGCCTGGCCGCGGCACGTCCGCCACCCTGCGGCTGCGGCGGTTTGCGACGGTGCTCGCTCATCGAACGACTACTCCTCGGGCAGGCGCGAAGGCCTGGAAGCGGCAGTTGAGATCCGGTCCCCCCGCATCAATACGGACCAGCCCCGTGAAGGGCTCATCCGCAATGCATCCAGGACGATGACGCTCGCCGGCGTCACACGGTTCCCGGTGGTCTGCATGCCGCACAGACTACGCACGACCAAAAACCACCCTGGGTTGAAAATCACCCCAAAACAGGCATCTCGATTGCTGCGAATTGTCGATGTGACGCCGGTCACGATGCCTCCTCTTGTCGCAGCAAGAGCGCCGTTCTATCGTCTGGATGTATCGAGTCGATACATCAGAGCGGCATAGCAGCCAGGGAAGGCGGAGGAGGCGATCGATGAGCAGACGCTCCGGCATCCTCGAGTTCGCCGTTCTCGGCCTGCTCCGCGAGGCCCCGATGCACGGATACGAGCTGCGCAAACGGCTCAACACGTCGCTGGGCATCTTCCGGGCCTTCAGTTACGGGACCCTCTACCCCTGCCTCAAGACGCTGGTCGCCAACGGCTGGTTGATCGAGGAGCCGGGCAGCGCTCCCGAGGACGCCCTTGCCGCCTCGCTCGCGGGGCGTCGGGCCAAGATCGTCTACCGGCTGACGGCAGAAGGTAAGGAGCACTTCGAGGAGCTCCTCTCCCACACCGGCCCCGACACCTGGGAAGACGAACACTTCGCGGCCCGGTTCGCCTTCTTCGGGCAGACGGAGCGCGAGGTACGGATGCGGGTCCTGGAGGGCCGGCGCAGCCGGCTGGAGGAGCGTCTGGAGAAGATGCGTACCTCCCTCGCCCGCACCCGCGAGCGCCTCGACGACTACACGCTTGAGCTGCAGCGGCACGGCATGGAGTCCGTGGAGCGCGAAGTGCGCTGGCTGAACGAGCTCATCGAGAGCGAGCGGGCGGGGCGGGATCAGCGACGATCCTCCGCCTCCGAGGACGCTCAGCAGGACACCACATCTGTAGAGACGGGCGGCCTGCCCCGGCACCGGGGCGCAGTGTCCCCCGAGGGGAGCCCTTCCGGGCACTCCAACCCGCCGGATCCGTCCGATGACACCACCAAGTGAGGCCCCGCATCCATGCAGGGTCTCGTACGAGAACACACAGGGAGCAACCGGAATGGGTTCGGTTCGCGTAGCCATCGTCGGCGTGGGCAACTGCGCCGCCTCGCTGGTGCAGGGCGTCGAGTACTACAAGGACGCAGATCCGGCCGGCAAGGTGCCCGGTCTGATGCACGTCCAGTTCGGCGACTACCACGTTGGTGACGTCGAGTTCGTCGCCGCCTTCGACGTCGACGCGAAGAAGGTCGGCCTCGACCTCGCCGACGCCATCGGTGCCAGCGAGAACAACACCATCAAGATCTGTGACGTGCCGAGCACGGGCGTGACCGTGCAGCGCGGCCACACCTACGACGGTCTGGGCAAGTACTACCGCCAGACCATCGAGGAGTCCGCCGAGACCCCGGTCGACGTCGTCCAGACCCTCAAGGACAAGCAGGTCGACGTTCTCGTCTGCTACCTGCCCGTCGGTTCCGAGGACGCTGCGAAGTTCTACGCGCAGTGCGCCATCGACGCCAAGGTCGCCTTCGTCAACGCTCTCCCGGTCTTCATCGCCGGTACCAAGGAGTGGGCGGACAAGTTCACCGAGGCAGGTGTCCCGATCGTCGGCGACGACATCAAGTCGCAGGTCGGCGCCACCATCACGCACCGCGTCATGGCGAAGCTCTTCGAGGACCGCGGTGTCCGCCTCGAGCGCACCATGCAGCTGAACGTCGGCGGCAACATGGACTTCAAGAACATGCTCGAGCGTGAGCGTCTTGAGTCCAAGAAGATCTCGAAGACGCAGGCAGTCACCTCGCAGATCCCCGACCGTGAGCTGGGCGAGAAGAACGTCCACATCGGCCCGTCGGACTTCGTGCAGTGGCTGGACGACCGCAAGTGGGCGTACGTCCGCCTCGAGGGCCGCGCCTTCGGCGATGTCCCGCTGAACCTCGAGTACAAGCTCGAGGTGTGGGACTCCCCGAACTCGGCGGGTGTCATCATCGACGCCGTCCGCGCCGCGAAGATCGCCAAGGACCGCGGCATCGGCGGCCCGATCCTCTCCGCGTCCTCGTACTTCATGAAGTCCCCGCCGGTGCAGTACTTCGACGACGAGGCCTTCGAGAACGTCGAGAAGTTCATCAAGGGCGAGGTCGAGCGCTAAAGCTCGTCCGCTGTCCGATCGTTGAGGGTCCCCGGGCAATCCGCCCGGGGACCCTCTTCGTGTGTGACGCTTGCCCACATGCCTGTCGTACGTGATCTGCGCGTACTCCTGCGCCTGACGAACTTCCGCCGCCTGCTTGCCGTACGACTGCTCTCCCAGTCGGCCGACGGCGTCTACCAGGTCGCGCTCGCCACGCACGTCGTCTTCTCTCCGGAGAACCAAGCCTCCCCCGGCGCGATCGCCTCCGCCATGGCGGTGTTGCTCCTGCCGTATTCACTGATCGGCCCCTTCGTGGGTGTCCTCCTGGATCGCTGGCAGCGGCGTCAGGTCTTCCTATACGGGAATCTGCTGCGGACCGCCCTCGCCTGCTGCACCGCCGTGTTGATCCTCGCGTCCGCCCCCGACTGGCTCTTCTATGCGTCCGCGCTGTCCGTCACAGCCGTCAATCGCTTCATCCTGGCCGGGCTTTCCGCCACGCTGCCGCGTGTTGTCGATGAGGAGCGGCTCGTCATGGCCAACTCCGTCTCGCCGACAGCGGGTACCCTCGCCGCCACTGCGGGAGGGGGGCTCGCCTTCGCCGTACGGCTGGTCGCCTCCAACTCGGACGCGGCCGTGGTGCTGCTCGGCGCAACGCTCTACCTTTGCGCCGCACTCGCATCGCTGCGCATGGACCGTGGACTGCTCGGCCCCGATCCGGAACTGGTGCAGCCACGACTGGCCGCAGCCGTAGCGTCGACAGCCCGCGGCCTCGTCAGCGGGCTGCGCCATCTGACCAAGCGACGGGCCGCCACCCAGGTCCTCATCGCAATGACCTTGGTCCGCTTCTGCTACGGCGCTCTGACCGTGATGGTCCTGATGCTCAGCCGCTACGCATGGTCGGAGACGGAATCGGAAGGGCTGGCTCTTCTGGGTCTGGCCGTGATCATCTCAGGCGCGGGGTACTTCGCCGCGGCTGTCACCACCCCCTGGGCGGTCGGCCGGTTCGGCCAGTACGGCTGGGTGGCGATGTGCACGGGGGCGGCGGCCGTCCTCGAACCGGCCCTCGGCCTTCCCTTCACTCCCGAGCCGACGCTCGCCGCCGCGTTCGTTCTCGGCCTCGTCACTCAGGGAGTCAAGATCACCACGGACACAGTCGTGCAGACGTCCATTGATGACGCCTTCCGAGGTCGGGTGTTCTCCCTCTACGACATGCTGTACAACGTCGCTTTCGTCGGCGCTGCGGGTGTGACCGCCCTGATGTTGCCTCCCGACGGCAGATCCGTCCCGCTGGTCCTCATGGTTGCCGGGCTCTACGGGGCGGTCGCCGCGATGATGCTCCGGTGGCGGCACACGGGAGGTGTGCGCTAGCGGTGGCGATGTTTCACGTGAAACATCGCCACCCTCCGAACAGGACGGGCGCCATGTTTC
>NZ_JBSGZO010000471.1:0-6392 GCF_053611045.1 Streptomyces sp. NPDC054841
GGATCGGGGTTTCGGTGGCGGTGGAGGTGGTCGACCCGGAGACCCTGGAACGCTCGGTGGGCAAGATCAAGCGGATCGTCGACCTCCGCGACGCGACCCGGGAGGATTAGGACCTGTCCGGTGGATCAGGTGACGCCCCGCCGCGAGCCGGTGCTCCCGTGCCGGCACGTCCTGGACCCGGCTCCTCGGGGACCGGTGGCTCCCGTGGCACCGGTAGCGGCACGTGTCACCGGAACCGGCGCGCCACCGTATGGAAGGACCGCTTGGGATCCCACTGCCCGGTCTCCGCGTAGCCGCGCCGCGTCCCGGTGGGGAAGGTCTTGGCCAGCGCGAAGCTGGCGATGTCCAGGTCGTGGCGGCGCTGCGGGGAGTAGGGCGAGTCGGGGGCGATGAAGTTGTAGACGAACGCGCCGTGCACCCTCTCGGCCGCGTAGAGGTCCAGCAGTTCGCCTATTTCGTCGGCCTGTTCCTGTTCGTTACGCACATAGCCGTCCTTGACCACCGCCGGTTCCCGCTCCCAGTCCACCGCCATGAAGCCCATGCCGCCCTGCTCCTTGGCCCCCGTGAAGGTGCAGCAGCCGAACTCGGTGACGACGACGGGCTTGCCGTGCCGGTGAAGGGCGCGCACCTTCCTGGTGTAGGTGGCCTTGTTCTCCGCGGTCCGGTACAGGTTGGCGCCCACGACATCGAAGCCGTGCCAGTCGACCTCCTCCCACTCCCCGGAGCTGTACGTGACCCGCCCCTGGAACAGTGGCCGTACGGTCGTCAGTGCCCGGTCCAGAAAGGCGTTCAGCCGCTCCTGGTAGCCGGCCGACTCGGGGCGCCGCAGCGCCTGGCCGCGCTCGTTGTAGTCCTTGCCCCGCACCAGGCCGGACATGAAGATGGTCAGCTCGGTGCCGACCGCGATGCCCACGCCGGGGTGTCCGGTGCGCAGCCGCTCGGCGGCGCGCGCCACCGAGCCGAGGAAGGCGAGGGTCTGCTCCGCGTCCTTGTCGAACTGCCGCGGCTCGAACCAGACGAACAGGCCTTGCGCGGCCGCGATCGATGCGGCCTCCGTCAGCCGGTCGAGGTCGTGGCCGAGCAGCAGGATCGCGTTGCAGTGCAGCTGCTCCTTGATGGCCGCGATCTCCCGGCGGACGTACTCCGTCCGCCAGACCTCCCGGTCCGTATCGAAGTTGACGCCCTTGTAGGTGAGCGATCCGGCGGTCCGCGGCGACGCCGCCGCGTCGGTGGACGTCTTACGGCCACGCGCGTTGTCGGCGGCGCAGGCGGTGGCCAGGGCCGCGGTGCCCGCGAGCAGGGTCCGGCGGGCGATCGGTGCTGGTGTCATACCGTCAGCCTGTGCGGAGTGCGGTCGGCAGCGCGTCGGACGAAGGGCTCGCACCAGTCGACCAAAGTCGCTGCCGCGTTCGACCTTCGGCGCGAGCGCGGAGGAGGCAACAAGGCGCGGGCCCGGGTGGTGGCCTCACCTGGAGTGCGGACCGTGGCGCGGCCCGCGCGCACCAGTGGAACGGAGTGTTGGCAGGCGTCCGCCCTCCCGTGGGGAGGCCGGGAGGGACGGAGGTGGCCCCCGCCCGACTCGCGGCGGGCGGCGTGCGCACAGGATGCACCTGATCCAGCCGCCGGTATAGATGCGTGACCGAAAATCGTCCATCACGCAGGACCTCGGCTCAGCAGCCGCTTCGCGGCGGGCGCTCGCTCGTCCGGCCTGATCCACCGGACAGGGCCAGGAGCAGCGCGAACTTGCCTTCGACGACCCACCGGTATACGCCCAGCCTGGAGCCGTGTATCAGTGCCGCGCCGGGCGATGCGCGGTGATCTGCAGGGCTCGTACCGATCGTGATCTTCGCGCGTCCGTCGGCACGCCGACACCGCTGCTCGCGTGGGCGGCTGCCTGCGACACAGTGCGGTGCATTGCACCGCGAGACGGGGCGGTAGGCACCGGTAGGCCGCAAGACGGCCTACCGGTCCTGGAGCGTCGGCGTGGTCGCACTCAGGCGAAGAGTTCGCCGAGCAACGCGGGGTCGATGGTGATGGGGGCGGGGCGGTAGGCGGGTGGCTGCATGCCCATCAGCTCGCGCACCAGGAAGTCCCAGCCGCGCTTGCGGACGTAGGCCAGGCAGTCGATGAACGTGTGCTCGGCGCCCGGCACGATGAGCAGCTCGAAGTCCTTGTCGGCGGCGATGAGCCGGTCGGCCAGACGCAGGGTGTGGTCCGGGTGGACCCGGTCGTCCATCTCGCCGTGGACGAGCAGCAGCTTGCCCGCCAGCCGGTCCGCGAGGTCCACGTTGGAGGCCCGGGCCCAGGCCTTCGGATTGTCCGCGCCGTCGTAGGCCTCCACGAAGTCCAGGCTGAAGGAGCGGGCCTCGTGCGAGCCGGAGAGGGCCACGCCGGCCTTGTACACCTCGGGGAAGTCCAGCATCGCCCGCACGGTGGCGAACCCGCCGCCGGAGTGGCCGAACGCGCCCACCCGGTCCAGGTCCATCCACGGCCGGGTCTCTGCCAGCTGGCGCAGCGCGGCGACGTGGTCGGCCAGGCAGCCCGCGTCGGCCAGGTGGCCGTAGGAGGCGTCGTGGAAGGCCTTGCTCCGGCCCGGGGTGCCGCGCCCGTCCACCGCGACCACCACGAAGCCGAGCGCCGCCAGGGGTTCCGCGTCGAGGCCCATGCCGCCGAGGCCGAAGCCCGGGTCGACCCGGTTGGTCTGCGGGCCGGGGTAGATGTTGTCCACCACCGCGTAGCGCCGGGCGGGGTCGAACCCGCGCGGGTGGTACAGCACCCCGTAAATGTCCGTCACCCCGTCGGCCGCCTTGACGCGGAAGCGTTCCGGCGGCGTCCAGCCGGTGGCAGTGAGCTTGCTGATGTCGGCGCGCTCCAGCTCGACCAGCACCCGCCCGGCCCAGTCACGGACGCGGGTCACCGGCGGGGTGTCGACGGTGGACGCAGAGTCGATGAAGTACTCCATGGTGTCCGGCAGGGTGACGACGTGGTCCAGCTCGTCGTCGGTGACCTTGGCGAAGCCGGAGCCGTCCAGGCCGACCCGGCACACCGTGCACCGGTACGGGTCCTCTGCGACCAGCCCGGAGGCGGTGAAGTACACCACCCGCTCGGCCTCGTCGACGTGCAGGATCTTCCGCACCGCCCACTGCCCGGAGGTGACCTGCCCGAGCAGCGCGCCGGTGCGCAGGTCGTACCGGTACAGGTGGCCCCAGCCGTCCCGCTGCGAGTACCACAGCACCTCGTCGGCCAGCACCGTACGATCGGCGGCTCGTACATCCACTGGTTGGGCTCCACCCGGGTGGCCCCGGTTTCGCCGAGCACAGTGATGACCTCGCCGGTTGCCGGGTCGAGGCGGTGCAGCGAGAGCGCGTGCCTGTCGCGGGACTGGGCGAGGTAGTACACCGCCGAGCCGTCCGCGGCCCACCACGCCCACTTGCCCATGACCGGCGACAGCATCGGCGTGAGCAGCGGCTCGGCCTGCGCGTGGATCACCGTGCCCGCGGCGACGTCCAGCACGACCAGCTCGGCCTGCGGCATGCTCTCGTCCCCGGCGTAGGCGTACCGCTGGGTGTGCAGGAGGGGCGCGCCACCGTCGGCGGGCCTGGCCTCCAGCAGGTGGGTCTGCCGGACACCGCGCTCATCGGTCCGGTGCGTCAGCACCTTCGTCGAGTCGGGGGACCAGGCCACCGCCGGCGGCAGGTACGGCACGCCGAACTTGCGCAGCAGGGTGCCGTTGCCGAGGCACTCCGGGCTGGTGCCGTACGCGTAGGAGGCTTCGCCGTCGGTGGTCAATGCCCACTCGCGGCCGTCGGACGCCGAGACCGCCCACAGGTCGTGCCCCCGCTGGGACACCGCGACCTTCTTGTCGGGCGACGGCACGTCCAGCGGGTGGCCCGGCGGCGTGAACTCGGCGTGCTCGCAGGTGTAGTCGTCCAGGCGGCAGCGCCAGTACGCGTCGAACGCGACGAACTCCACGGCGTCCCCGACCAGTTCGATGGCCGTGAACGGCAGGGCCTGCGGGTCGACCTGCTGCCCGGACGCCGAGGTGGCGTGCGGCGGCGATGGCCGCGTCCAGGAGCCGGGAGCCGGTGCGGTTGCGCCGCTCGGCCGGATGGACATGGAGGTCCAATTCGGCAAGGTGCTCCTGTCCGGTCCTGGTGAAAAGTCGCAGGAACACCGACCCGACGGGGATTCCGTCGGTGTCGGATGCCAGCCACGCCAGGCGGTAGCCGGACGGGCTGACATCGGGGTCGGTCAGCGCAGTGATGCGAATGGCCAAGGTGTCTCCATCGTCGAGAGGGGATGGTGTCATGAACTTCCGCAGAGCAGCACTAGGACTGGTCCTGCCGTGGTCCTGTGCCGAACCAGTGGCAGAGCGCTTCTCGCAGCGCGGGCGCGGCGGTGTCGGCGGGTTCGGCGAGCGTGGCGGCCCAGGCGACGTGGGCGTCCGGGCGAATCAGCAGCGCGTCGGCAGGCGGGCCATCGGTCTTGGCCATGCGAATGTCGACGAGGTGCTCCCACTCTCGGGCGATCTCGCGGAGTTCCGGACGGTCGGCCAGATCGAGCAGGACGGGCCGTGCGGCGTGCATGAGTTCCGCGATGCTGGTGGTGCCCTGGTCGGTATGGAGCGTGAGGTCGAGTACGAATGTGCCGGTCAGCGTGTCTCGGTCGGAGCCGGGCATCGGGTAGCGGATGTCGGCGCCGGCCACCAGGGCTCCCATCCGGCGCAGCGCCGGCTCGTCGAGGAGCAGCTCCCGGAAAACGTCCCGCAGCGCTTCGGCGGCAGCGCCCTGCCCGCGCCGCAGTGCCGCCTGGGCGTGGGTCTGCAGCAGGGTGCGTGCGCCGGCGAAGTGGCGTTCGTCGTGGTAGGTGTCCAGCAGACCGTCCGTCGCCCGACCGTGGATGGCGGCGGCCAGCTTCCAGGCGAGATTGACCGTGTCGAGCAGGCCGGCATTCAGCGCCGCGCCCGTGGCGGGGAAGAGATGAGCCGCATCCCCTGCCAGCAGGATCCGTCCAGCGCGGTATCGCTCTGCCTGCCGGGCCTGGAAGATGAAGCGTGACAGACGAAGCGGCTCGCCCAGGGGCACATCCGCTCCGAGCACGTGGCGGATGCTGCCCTGCAGTTCGGCAAGGGTCATCGGCGTGCCGTCGTCAAATACTTCGGGCTCGTCTTCGACGGTGGAGACGAGCATGATGTCGTCGGTCAGCCATCCGAAGGCGAACACGCCGCCGTCCGTTCGCGTGTAACCGGCAGCGATCACCCCCAGCCCCGCGACGTCCAAGTCGCCGTTGTCGAGCCGGGTCAGCGACTCGTGCATTTTGACCTGTCCCAGCCGGTTTACATCCGGGTAGGTGGTGCCAGGGAATCCGATGCCGGCCATGTCACGGACCCGGCTGTGCGCGCCATCGCAGCCCACGACGTAGCGGGCGGTCACCTGGTACGTCCCGTCGGGGCCGCAGACCTCCGCGGTCACGATGTCGTCGTCCTGACTGAGGCCCACCACCTCGCAGCCGCGTCGGATGTCGGCGCCGAGCTCGGTGGCCCGCTCGGTCAGCAGACGCTCCAGCCGAGGCTGGGGCAGTTGCAGCGCGTGGAGTGGGGAGTCCGCGAGTTGGGTGAAGTCCAGGTGCAAGCCGCCGAACGGGAATATCGGGGCCGGGTGGGGGCTGGTACTGGCTGCTTGGAATCGCTCCAGCAGGCCTCGGTAGTGCAGCAGCTGCAGGATCTGCCCGCCTATGCCGTTGGCCTTCGGCGTGTCCCGGGGCTGCGGCTGCCGTTCCAGCACCAGCGGCCGTACTCCGGCCAGGCACAGCTCGGTGGCCAGCATCAAACCGGTCGGACCGGCGCCCACGACGATCACATCGGCGTCCATCACAAGCCATTCCTTACGTAGTTGTTGAGCGCGTTCTGCGGGCTGTCACCCCACTGGCCAGGTGTGACCAGCAGCGCCAGCGGCCGGCAACCGTCTTCCCCGGGCAAGGTGGATCCTGCTGGTCTGTCCGCCCCGGGAGCGTCCCAGGAGGGCGGCCTTCAGTCGGAGCTTTCGGCGACGCCGGATGCGTCGTCGCTCCTCCCGCTCGGAGTCTGCTTCGACTCCCTGCCCGTCTTGTTTGTCGAGGCCGCCCCTTTGACCTGGCCTTCTCCTCCTCGGCGGCAGCCTTCTCCAGGGCGACGAGCACGTCCTCGCTCAGGTGCGTCCCGGCAGCGTCGTGGTGGGCACGCGCGGTGGTGGAGTCGATGCCGACCAGGGACAGGTCCACCATGCCTCGCTTCGCGGCTTCCGCGATCAGGCCCTCCAGCAGGGCCTAAGGGCTGTCCCGTAATCCCCGGCGGGCGCACGACGACAGCTACGGCACCTCGCTGCGTTGTCGGATCGCCCGAATACGCCCAGTAT
>NZ_JBSGZO010000472.1:0-6362 GCF_053611045.1 Streptomyces sp. NPDC054841
GCCCACAGTTGTGTGCGGGTCCGGTGAGGCGTACTCCGTGTGCATCAGCGGCGTCCGGCCGGAGCCGGACCGACCGTTCGGCGCCGCAACGCACCGTGGGCCGCGCCCCCGAAGGGGTGCGGCCCACCGCCGTGCGTGCTCAACGCACGTCAGTCGTGCTTCACGCCACCGAGGTGGTGCACCCGCACCATGTTCGTCGTGCCCGGCACGCCCGGAGGCGAACCCGCCGTGATGATCATGGTGTCGCCCTCGTTGAAGCGCTGGAGCTTCAGCAGCGCCGCGTCGACGAGGTCGACCATCGCGTCCGTGGTCTCCACGAACGGGGCGATGAACGGCTCCACGCCCCAGCTCAGGGTGAGCTGGTTACGGGTCGACTCCTCCGTCGTGAACGCCAGGATCGGCTGCTGGGCGCGATAGCGGGAGAGCCGGCGGGCCGTGTCGCCGGACTGGGTGAAGGCGATCAGGGCGCGGCCGCCGAGGAAGTCGGCGATCTCGCAGGCCGCGCGGGCGACCGAGCCGCCCTGGGTGCGGGGCTTCTTACCCGGGACCAGGGGCTGGAGGCCCTTGGAGAGCAGTTCCTCCTCCGCGGCCGTGACGATCTTGGACATCGTCTTGACCGTCTCGATCGGGTACGCACCCACCGAGGACTCGGCCGAGAGCATGACCGCGTCCGCGCCGTCCAGGATCGCGTTGGCGACGTCGGACGCCTCGGCGCGGGTCGGGCGGGAGTTGGTGATCATCGATTCCATCATCTGGGTCGCCACGATCACCGGCTTGGCGTTGCGGCGGCACAGCTCGATGAGGCGCTTCTGCACCATCGGCACCTGCTCCAGCGGGTACTCGACGGCCAGGTCGCCGCGGGCCACCATGACCGCGTCGAAGGCGGCGACGACGTCCGCCATGTTCTCGACGGCCTGCGGCTTCTCCACCTTGGCGATGACGGGGACCCGGCGGCCCTCCTCGTCCATCACCTTGTGGACGTCCTTGACGTCGTTGGCGTCGCGTACGAAGGAGAGCGCCACCAGGTCGCAGCCCATCCGCAGGGCGAAGCGCAGGTCCTCGACGTCCTTCTCCGAGAGGGCCGGGACGTTCACCGCCGCGCCGGGCAGGTTGATGCCCTTGTGGTCGGAGATGACACCGCCCTCGACGACGATCGTCTTCACCCGGGCGCCGTCGACCTCGACGACCCGCAGTTCGACGTTTCCGTCGTTGATCAGGACCTGGTCGCCCTTGGACACATCGCCGGGCAGGCCCTTGTACGTGGTACCGCAGATGGACTTGTCGGCGGCGACGTCCTCCGTGGTGATCGTGAACTCGTCACCACGGACCAGTTCGACCGGTCCCTCGGCGAAGGTCTCCAGGCGGATCTTCGGACCCTGGAGGTCGGCGAGCACTCCCACGGGGCGGCCGGTGTCCGCCACCGCCCTGCGGAGACGGTCGTACCGCTCCTGGTGCTCTGCCTGGGTTCCGTGGCTCATGTTGAAACGGGCCACGTTCATGCCGGCCTCGATGAGCGCTTTCAGCTGCTCGTAGGAGTCGACGGCGGGGCCCAGTGTGCAGACGATTTTGGAACGGCGCATAAGGCGGATCCTATCGGTTTGTTTCTACGCGGAATATTCCGTCTGGTGGAATGTACAAATGGGCGCCCGGCCGCTCAGGCGTGGGCCGGCCGGCCTCCGTCGACGAGGGCGAAGGTCTGCTGGGCGATCTCCAATTCCTCGTCCGTCGGCACCACCGCGACCGCCACCCGCGCGTAGTCCGGCGAGATGAGCCGCGGCTCATCAGAACGTACGGCGTTGAGGCCTGCGTCCACCACAAGCCCCAGCTCCTCCAGCCCGGCGATGGCGGCCTCCCGCACCGGGGCCGCGTTCTCGCCGACCCCCGCCGTGAACACCACCGCGTCCACGCGGCCGAGGACCGCGCAATAGGCGCCGATGTACTTCTTCAACCGGTGGATGTAGATCTCGAAGGCGAGCAGCGCCCGCTGATCGCCCTCCTCGATCCGCCGCCGGATCTCCCGCATGTCGTTGTCGCCGCACAGCCCGACCAGGCCGCTCTTCTTGTTCAGCAGGACGTCGACGTCGTCCTCGGACATCCCCGCCACCCGCTTGAGGTGGAAGGTGACCGCGGGGTCGATGTCACCCGAGCGGGTACCCATGACCAGCCCCTCCAGCGGGGTCAGTCCCATCGAGGTGTCCACGCACCGGCCGCTCGCGACCGCCGACGCCGAGGCGCCGTTGCCCAGGTGCAGCACGATCACGTTGATGTCCTCCGGGGCCCTGCCCAGGAGTTCGGCGGCCTTGCGCGAGACATACGCGTGCGAGGTGCCGTGGAAGCCGTAGCGGCGGATCCGGTGGGCGTCCGCGGTCTCCACGTCGATCGCGTACCGCGCCGCGTACTCCGGCATCGTCGTGTGGAACGCCGTGTCGAAGACCGCGACCTGAGGCAGGTCCGGGCGCAGCGCCCGGGCGGTACGGATGCCCGTGATGTTCGCCGGGTTGTGCAGGGGCGCCACCGGGACCAGGCGCTCGATCTCCGCCAGCACCTCGTCGGTGATCACGGTCGGCGCGGTGAACTTCAGGCCGCCGTGCACCACCCGGTGGCCGATCGCCGCCAGCTCGGGGGAGTCCAGGCCCAGACCGTCGTGCGCCAGCTCCTCGGCGACCGCCTTCAGCGCCGCGGCGTGGTCCGCGATCGGGCCCGTACGCTCACGCTTCTCGGCTCCGCTGCCGGCCGGCGGGTTGTGCACCAGCCGGGACGTCTGCTCGCCGATCCGCTCGACGAGGCCGACCGCCAGCCGGGAGCCGTCGCGCATGTCGAGCAGCTGGTACTTCACCGACGAGGAGCCGGAGTTGAGGACGAGGACGCGGGACGCGGAAGGGGAGTCGGTCATACGGGGAGCTCCTGACCCTGTGACTGGATCGCGGTGATCGCGACCGTGTTGACGATGTCGCTGACCAGCGCGCCGCGCGAGAGGTCGTTGACCGGCTTGCGCAGACCCTGCAGCACCGGTCCGACGGCCACGGCGCCGGCCGAACGCTGCACGGCCTTGTAGGTGTTGTTGCCGGTGTTCAGGTCCGGGAAGATCAGCACGGTCGCCCTGCCGGCCACCTCCGAGTCCGGCAGCTTGGTCGCCGCGACGGACGGCTCGACCGCCGCGTCGTACTGGATCGGGCCTTCGATCCTCAGCTCCGGGTGGCGCTCGCGGACCAGCTTGGTGGCCTCGCGCACCTTGTCGACGTCCGCGCCGGAGCCGGACGTGCCCGTCGAGTACGACAGCATCGCGATGCGGGGCTCGACGCCGAAACGGGCCGCCGTGGCCGCCGACTGGACGGCGATGTCCGCGAGCTGCTCGGCGTCCGGGTCCGGATTGACCGCGCAGTCGCCGTACACGAGCACCTTGTCCGCGAGGCACATGAAGAAGACCGAGGACACGATCGAGGCTCCCCCGGAGGCTTCGCCCCGGAAGGTGTCCCCACGCTTCGTCTTGATGATCTCGAAGGCCGGCCGGATCGTCGCCGCCGTGGAGTGCACCGAGCCCGACACCATGCCGTCGGCCAGGCCCTGCTCGACCATCAGGGTGCCGAAGTAGTTCACGTCCGACACCACGTCGTGCGCCAGCTCCACGGTCATGCCCTTGTGGGCGCGCAGGCCCGCGTACAGGTCGGCGAAGTCCTCGCGGAGCTCGGAGGTGGCCGGGTCGATCAGCTGCACGGCGGAGAGATCGATGCCGAGGTCGGCGGCCTTCCTGCGGATCGCGTCGGTGTCGCCGAGCAGCGTCAGCTCGCAGACGTTGCGCCGCAGCAGCACGTCGGCGGCGCGCAGCACCCGTTCCTCGGTGCCCTCGGGCAGCACGACGCGGCGCCGGTCGGCGCGGGCCTGCTCCAGCAGATCGTGCTCGAACATCATCGGCGTGACCCGGCCGGTACGCGCCACCTCGACCCGGGCGACCAGCCCGGCCGTGTCGACATGGCGCTCGAAGAGACCGAGCGCGGTCTCCGCCTTGCGCGGGGTGCCCGCGCTCAACTTTCCTTCCAGCGAGAAGAGTTCGGCCGCGGTCGGGAAGGAGCCGCCGGCCACCGAGAGCACCGGGGTGCCCGGCGCCAGCCGGGCCGCCAGGGTGAGGATCGCGTCGGCCGGGCGCTCGTCGAGGGTGAGCAGCAGGCCGGCGATGGGCGGCGTGCCCGCGGAGTGCGCGGCGAGGGCGCCGACCACGAGATCCGCGCGGTCACCGGGGGTGACCAGCATGCAGCCGGGGGTCAGTGCCTTCAGCAGGTTCGGCAGCATCGCACCGCCGAAGACGAAGTCCAGCGCATCACGGGCGAGCCCGGAATCGTCCCCGAGCAGCACTGTGGCCCCGAGGGCGTGGGCGATCTGGGCGACCGTGGGAGCGGCGAGCGCCGGCTCGTCCGGCAGGACGTAGCAGGGGACCGGGAGGCGGGCGGCCAGCCGCTCGGCGATGACCTCGCGGTCCTCCGGTGCCACCCGGTTCACGACCATGGCGAGGATGTCGCAGCCCAGGACCTCATAGGCGCGGTGGGCGTTGCGGGCCTCGGCGCGTACGGACTCCGCCGGCTGGTCCTTGCCGCCCACCACGGGTATCACCGAGGCGCCGAACTCGTTGGCCAGCCGGGCGTTCAGCGCCAGCTCGTCGGGGAGTTGGGTGGCGTGGAAGTCCGTGCCGAGCACCAGGACGACCTCGTAGTCGCGCGCCACCGAGAGAAAGCGGTCGACGAGCCGGGACACCAGCTCGTCGGTACCCTTCTCGGCCTGCAGCGCCGCGGCCTCGTGGTAGTCCATCCCGTATACGGTCGCCGGGTCCTGCGAGAGGCGGTAGCGGACACGCAGCAGATCGAACAGGCGGTCGGGTCCGTCGTGCACAAGCGGACGGAACACCCCCACCCGGTCCACCTGGCGGGTCAAGAGCTCCATGACTCCCAGCTCCACCACCTGGCGGCCGTCTCCGCGATCGATCCCGGTCACGTACACGCTGCGCGTCACGCGTGCTCTCCCGTCCTGCTCATCGGCCGAACTCGTGTGCTCGAAAAAACTCGATAGGGTGGCATTGCCCTCTTGACAATACCTCCGTGGCTGGATAGGGCGCCCGCCGTGTGCGGCTGTCCCGGAGGAGCAGCTGGAGGGGTGCGGTCCAGACCAGTCGTGTGAGAATCGGAACCGCTCACATGTACCGCTAGCGAGCAGGAGACACAGCACGATGCGCATCGGAATTCTCACCGCAGGCGGCGACTGCCCCGGCCTGAACGCAGTGATCCGGTCGGTCGTGCACCGTGCCATGACCGGCCATGGCGACGAAGTCATCGGATTCGAGGACGGGTTCAAGGGCCTCCTCGACGGTCACTACCGCCCCCTCGATCTCAACGCGGTGAGCGGCATCCTCGCCCGCGGCGGTACGATCCTCGGCTCCGCCCGCCTGGAACGCTCCCGGCTTCGCGAAGCCGCGGAGAACTGCGAGGAGTTGGCCCGCCGGTACGATCTCGACGCGCTCATCCCGATCGGCGGCGAGGGCACGCTGACCGCGGCCCGGATGCTGGCCGACGCCGGTATGCCCGTCGTCGGCGTACCGAAGACCATCGACAACGACATCTCCTCCACCGATCGCACCTTCGGCTTCGACACCGCCGTCATGGTCGCCACCGAGGCCATCGACCGCCTCAAGACCACCGCCGAGTCCCACCAGCGGGTCATGGTCGTCGAGGTGATGGGCCGCCACGCGGGCTGGATCGCGCTGGAGTCCGGAATGGCGGGCGGCGCGCACGGGATCTGTCTGCCCGAGCGGCCCTTCCAGGTGGAGGACCTGGTGAAGATGGTCGAGGAACGCTTCGCCCGGGGCAAGAAGTTCGCGGTCATCTGTGTCGCGGAGGGGGCGCACCCCGCCGAGGGCTCCATGGACTACAAGAAGGGCGAGATCGACCAGTACGGTCACGAGCGTTTCACGGGCATCGGCAACCGCCTCGCCGTCGAGCTGGAGCGCCGGCTCGGCAAGGAGGCGCGACCGGTCATTCTCGGTCATGTCCAGCGCGGCGGCGTTCCGACCGCGTACGACCGGGTGCTCGCGACCCGCTTCGGCTGGCACGCGGTGGAGGCCGTGCACCGCGGCGAGTTCGGCATGATGACCGCGCTGCGCGGTACACGGGTCGTCATGGTCCCGCTCGCGGAGGCGGTCACCCGGCTGAAGACCGTGCCCGAGGATCGGGTGCACGAGGCCGAGTCGGTCTTCTGAGCCCGGGCGGGGGCCGGCCCGGGCAGGCCCCATGCACCGGACCCCGCTCGTTGATCCGGCGGTTGCACAAGGCACCCGCCAGGCCCTGTCCGGGCACGACAAGATCGCCCGGACAGGGCCT
>NZ_JBSGZO010000473.1:0-6330 GCF_053611045.1 Streptomyces sp. NPDC054841
TGCACACACCTGAGGGACTTGACTTGGAGCGCGCTCGAAGATCCATGCTTCGTGTCGTCGACGACACGCGCTGACAAGCGCTCACGAGGGGAATCCGCATGCGCTACCGCACGATCGGCCAGGACCCGACGACCCGGCGGGAGGTGAGCGTGCTGAGCCTCGGCGCCATGCGGTTCGGCACGGTGACCGACGAGGCCACGTCGTTCGCGATTCTCGACCGGTACGCCGAGGCCGGCGGCACGTTCATCGACACGTCGAACAACTACGCGTTCTGGGTCAACGGCACTCAGGGCGGCGAGAGCGAGGAACTCCTCGGCCGGTGGATCCGCAGCCGCGGGAGCGCTGACGGGATCACGATCGCCACCAAGCTCGGGGCCCGGCCCAACTCGCCCACCAGCACCTTCACCCGCGACATCGAGGGTTTGTCGGCCGCGGCCGTCCGCGAGTCCGCCGAGCGCAGCCGCGAGCGGCTCGGCGTGGACCGGCTGGACCTGCTGTACGCGCACGTGGAGGACCGGGACGTACCGGTGCGCGAGACCGTGGAGGCGTTCGCGGAGCTGGTCGCCGAGGGCACGGTGGGGCTGCTGGGCGTGAGCAACCACTGGGCGTGGCGGGTGGAGCGGGCGCGGTCCCTGGCCGCGTCGGCGGGGCTGCCCGGCTACGAAGTCCTCCAGTACCACCACAGCTATCTGCGCCGCCGTACCGACCTGCCGACGCTGCGCTCGCCGGACGGGGAGCTGGGCGTCGTCGCGGGAGACCTGCTGAGCTATGTCCGCGCGGAGCCCTCGCTCGCGCTGGTCGCCTACTCCCCGCTGCTCGGCGGCGCCTACGTCCGCGACGACAAGCCCCTCGACCCGGGTCTCGACCACGCGGGCACTCCCGCCCGTCTGGAAGCCCTGCGGGCCGTGTCCAAGGAGACCGGCGCGACGCCGAACCAGGTCGTCCTGTCCTGGCTGATCGGCGGCGAGATTCCGGTGATCCCACTGGTCGGCGCGTCGTCGGCGGCCCAGTTGGACGAGAGCCTGGCCGCGGTGGACCTGGACCTGACGGCGGACCAGCGCGCCCGGCTCGACGAGGCGTGCTGACGGACGCGGTTTGCCCTGGAGTGCTCTCCAATGCGTAGTTTCGAAGCATGACCACTGCACAGCACAGGATCGGCTCGGGCTTCGGTGCCCGGAGCACCACACAGGACGTTCTGCACGGGATCGACCTCACCGGACGGCTCGCGATCGTCACGGGCGGCTATTCGGGTCTCGGGCTGGAGACGACACGGGCGCTGGCCGGCGCCGGCGCCCGTGTCGTCGTACCCGCACGACGGCGCCCGGCCGCCGAGGAGGCGGTCGCGGGCATCGACGGTGTGGAGATCGACGAACTGGACCTCACCGATCCGCACAGCGTCCGCGATTTCGCCGAGCGCTTCCTCGCCTCCGGCCGCGGCGTCGACATGATGATCAACAATGCCGGTGTCATGGCCAGCCCCGAGACCCGCGTCGGACCGGGCTGGGAAGGGCAGTTCGCGACCAACCACCTCGGCCACTACGCGCTTGTCAACCGGCTCTGGCCGGCGATCGCGCGCGGCGGCGGGCGCGTCGTCTCGGTGTCCTCAAGGGGCCATCAACTCTCGGACATCCGCTGGGACGACCTGCAGTTCGCGCACGGCTACGACAAGTGGCAGGCGTACGGCCAGGCGAAGACGGCCAATGTGCTGTTCGCCGTACACCTCGATGCGCTCGGCAAGGACGCCGGAGTCCGGGCGTTCGCCGTCCACCCCGGCGAAATCATGACCGAGCTGGTGCGTCACCTCGCCACGGAGGAGATGGTCGCCGCCGGTTGGATCGACGAGGACGGCAAGCTGCTGAGCCCCTCGTTCAAGACGCCCGAGCAGGGTGCGGCGACACAGGTCTGGGCGGCCACCTCCCCGCAGCTGGCCGGCATGGGCGGCGTCTACTGCGAGGACTGCGACATCGCGGAGACGACCACCGGGGGTACGGGCGAGCTGACCATCGGCGTACGTGCCTACGCAACGGATCCGGAGCGCGCGGCGCGCCTGTGGAGGCTCTCGGCCGAGCTCACCGGAGTCGACGCGTTCGCGGCTGCCGGCTGACTCATCACGGTGACGGTGTCATCCGATCAATCGCCGCCCTCGTCTCCGAAAACCCGGACAGAAGGGTATTGCTGACGCCCATACATCTGATAAATATGCGGCGGCGCGGAGATCAGGGGGCGATGACACGATGCTCAGCACCGCACTGGGGCGCAGCGGGTGTCCGGTGACCGAACTGTCCTTCGGGGCTGCCGGTATCGGCAATCTGTACTCCGCCGTTCCGGAGGAGACGGCGGCGGCCGCCGTCGGCGCCGCCTGGGACGTGGGCGTCCGTTATTTCGACACCGCTCCGCACTACGGGCTCGGCCTGTCCGAGCGGCGGCTCGGGGCGGCGCTGCGCGGCCGCCCCCGGGACGCGTTCACGCTCTCCACCAAGGCGGGGCGGCTTCTGGAGCCCGCGGACCGGAGCGCCGGCGGTTCGGTGGGAGACGACCTCGGCAACGGCTTCGCGGTGCCGGCGACACACCGCCGCCGCTGGGACTTCAGCGCGGACGGTGTGCGCCGCAGCATCGAGGACAGCCTGGAGCGGCTCGGCCTGGACCGGATCGACATCGTCTATCTCCATGACCTGGACGAGCACGGCGAGCAGGCCATCCGCGAGGCGTATCCGGCGCTGGAACGGCTGCGCGCGGAGGGGACGGTACGGGCGATCGGCGCGGGCATGAACCAGGCGGAGATGCTCACCCGCTTCCTCCGTGACACGGATGCCGACGCGGTGCTGTGCGCGGGCCGGTTCACGCTGCTCGATCAGCGGGCCGCGCGGGAGCTGCTGCCGGAGGCGGCGGCGCGCGGCCGGAGCGTCGTGATCGGCGGAGTGTTCAACTCCGGTCTGCTGGCGGATCCGAAGCCGGGGGCGACGTACGACTACCGGGCCGCCGACCGGGCCGTCCTGGACCGGGCGCTGCGCATCAAGGCCGTGGCCGAGCGGCACGGCGTACCGCTGCGGGCGGCGGCACTGCGCTTCCCGCTGCGGCATCCGGCGGTGGCGAGTGTGCTGGTGGGGGCGCGTTCCCCGGACGAGATCGAGGACGCGGCGGCCATGCTGGCCGTGCCCGTACCCGAGGCACTGTGGGCCGAACTGGAGGAGGAGGGGCTGGTGGAGCCGTCATGAGGGTCGCGCTGCACACCAGGGTCCGTGCCGAGGCGATCACCGCGTACGAGGCCGCGCACCGCGAGGTGCCGGACGAGCTGCGCGAGGCGATCCGCGCCGCCGGCGCCACCTCCTGGACGATCTGGCGCAGCGGTACCGAGCTGTTCCATCTCATCGAATGCGCCGACTACGCCCGGCTGCTGGCGGAGCTGGAGGGCCTCCCGGTGAACATCGCCTGGCAGGCACGGATGGCCGAGCTGCTCGATGTCGTGCACGACTACTCCGCCGAGGGCGCCGGGGCCGGGCTCCCCGTCGTCCGGGAGCTCTGAGCGCGGTGCGGATCGTCGACGCCCACCACCATCTCTGGGATCTGTCCGTACGCGATCAGGACTGGATCACCGGTCCTGAACTCGCCCCGATCCGGCGTGACTTCCTCCTTCCGGAGCTGCGTTCCGAGGCGGCCGCGGCCGGGGTGCACGCGACCGTGCTCGTGCAGACGGTCACGGTGCCGGAGGAGACCCCGGAGTTCCTCGCGCTCGCCGACGGCAGCGATCTCGTCGCGGGCGTGGTGGGCTGGACGGATCTCACCGCGCCCGGTGCGGCGGACGCCCTGGCCGCGCTGCGTGAACTGCCGGGCGGCGAGCGGCTCGTCGGCATCCGTCATCAGGTTCAGGGCGAGCCGGATCCCGAGTGGCTGCTGCGGGACGACGTCCGGCGCGGGCTGTCCGCGGTCGCGGCGGCCGGGCTCGTGTACGACCTGGTGATCCTGCCCCACCAGTTGAAGGCCGCGGCGCAGGCGGCTGCCGCGCACCCCGGGCTGACGTTCGCCCTCGACCATCTGGGCAAGCCGCCGGTCGCGCGTGGCGAGCCGGAGCCGTGGGCCTCCTCGGTCCGGGAGCTGGCGGCGCTGCCCAACACCGTGTGCAAGCTGTCCGGGATGGTGACGGAGGCGGACCACCGGGAGTGGACGGTGGACGATCTGCGGCCGTACGCGCGGACGGTCCTGGACGCCTTCGGCCCCGGCCGGCTGATGCACGGCTCCGACTGGCCGGTGTGCCGGCTGGCGTCCTCGTACGCCGGGGTGCTGGCCACGGCGCGCACGTTGACGCAGGAGCTGAGCGAGGAGGAGCGGGCCCTGGTGTTCGCGGGGACCGCCGACCGCGTCTACGGACTCGCCGGCGGCTGACCTGCCTGTTCCAGGAGGCCGACAAGGGTCGGGACATGGCTGCCCTCGATGCTCTTCACCGAGGTGACGAGGGTGACCGGCCCGCCGTGGGCGAGGCCGAGCAGGTGGTCCAGGGCCTTGGCCGCCGGCCCGTGTTCCAGCTCCTGCCGGTAGCGGGCGTCGAACTCCTCGTAGCGCGAGGAGTCCTTGTGGTACCAGTTCCGCAACTCGTTGGACGGAGCGACCTCCTTGAGCCACTCGTCGACGGCCGCCCGCTCCTTGGAGACTCCTCTGGGCCAGAGCCGGTCGACGAGGACGCGCGTGCCGTCGTCCGGTTCCGGCTCGTCGTAGACCCTGCGCACGGTGATGGTGACCATGCCGTCAGCCTGATGCGGACCGCCGTGCGGCGCAAGCGCGACGTCTTCTCATTTCGTCGTATTGACGATAAGCAGCTACCCCGATATCGTCGCAGTGACGAAAACAGGGGGTTTCCTCATGGCCGACATCACCAGGCGCTTCGGATGGCGCCATCTCCGCTCCGCTCCCACCGTCCACGTCCGCCACCACCGGCGCGGCCGGCTCGCCCATGACGGACCCGGCCTCAGCTTCTGGTTCCGCGCCCTGACCGCCGCACTCTCCGAAGTACCGGTCGACGACCGGGAGCTGGCCATGACGTTCCACGCCCGGACGTCCGACTTCCAGGACGTCTCGGTGCAGGCGACCGTGACGTACCGGATCAGCGAACCGGCCACCGCCGCCGCCCGGCTGGACTTCTCCGTCGATCCCGACACCGGCGTCTGGCGCGGCGCCCCGCTGGAGCAGATCTCCACCCTGCTCACCGAGACCGCCCAGCAGCACGCGCTCGACGTCCTGGCCCGTACGCCGCTGTCGGCGGCCCTGGTCGACGGCGTCGCCGCGGTACGGGAGCGGATCTCCGGCGGGCTGGGCGAGGAGCCGCGACTGGCCGCCACCGGGATCGAGGTGGTGGCCGTACGCGTGATCGCCCTGCGGCCCGAGCCCGAGGTCGAGCGGGCCCTGCGCACCCCCGCGCGCGAGCAGATTCAGCAGGAGGCCGACCGCGCGACCTACGAACGGCGGGCCGTCGCCGTCGAACGCGAACGGGCCATCGCCGAGAAC
This sequence comes from Streptomyces sp. NPDC054841, assembly GCF_053611045.1. Classification (NCBI taxonomy): domain Bacteria; kingdom Bacillati; phylum Actinomycetota; class Actinomycetes; order Kitasatosporales; family Streptomycetaceae; genus Streptomyces; species Streptomyces sp. NPDC054841. The sequence goes on from NZ_JBSGZO010000473.1 coordinate 5,497, forward strand.
GAGCTCGCCAGCAGGATCGAACTGGCCCGCAGGGAAGAGCAGTTGGTCGAGCAGAAGGGCACCAACGCCCGGCGCGAGGCCGAGGAGAGCGCCGCGGCCGACGCCGTACGCGCGCAGGCGGAAGCCGCCCGCCAGGTACGGCTGGCCGAGGCCGAGGCGACGGCGGCACGCGAGGTCGGCAAGGCGCGGGCCGAGGCCCAGGCGGCCTGGCTGCGTGTGCACGCCGAGGTGGACCCGGCGACCCTGCACGCACTGGCCGTGACCCGGCTCGCCGAGAACCTGCCGCGCGTGGACAGCGTCACCCTCTCGCCCGATGTCCTCACCGGGCTCCTCGCGAGGCTGGGATGAGTCTCGCCCCGCGTGCGGTGCTCGTGCACCGCACCACCGAGTACGAGGAGCTGCTCGCCCGGCACGGCACCCATGGCCAGGCCGAGTTCTTCCTGTCCTCGCGCGGCCGGAGCATCCGGGAGGTGGCGGAGCGGCACCACCGCGCCCGGCGGGTGCTCGCGGACGTGGCGGCGGCCGTGCCGGTGCAGTGGCGGCAGGCCCGGGCGGAGCGCGGCGACCTCGACCGGTTTCTCTTCGCGCCCGAGGACGTGGTGGTCGTGGTGGGCCAGGACGGGCTCGTCGCCAACACCGCGAAGTACCTCTCGGGCCAGCCTGTGGTGGGGATCGACACCGACCCCGGCCGGGGCCTCGGTGTCCTCGTACGGCACCGGGCGGCGGACGCGGCCCGGCTGCTGCGGGCCGCGGTCGGCCGCGGCGCCGCGGCCGACGAACTCACCATGGTGGAGGCCGTCGCCGACGACACCCAGCGGCTGCTCGCGCTCAACG
>NZ_JBSGZO010000474.1:0-6326 GCF_053611045.1 Streptomyces sp. NPDC054841
GAGTTCGAGAGCCTCGTCGAGCATCTCGTCGGGGTGCGGCGCGGCGTACGCGCCGAGGTTCGCCGCCTCCATCGCGCCCGGTCCGCCGCCCGTGGCGACGATCAGCCCGGTGCGGGCCAGCGCGCGGCCGAGCCTGGCGGCGCCGGCGTACGCGTCCGTGCCGCGGCTCATCGCGTGGCCGCCCATCACGCCGACCACGCGTACCCCGTTGAGGAGTTCGTCCAGGGCGTCCGAAACGGCGTCGTCGTGAAGGGACCGGAGCATCGAGGCGTAGATGTCGCGGTCGGCCTTGGTCTCCTGGAACCACTCGTACGTGAGCGCGTCGCGGGTGATCTCGTAGCCGCCCTCGGCGAGACCCTCGAACAACTCGTCGGGCGAGTACAGGAGTCCGCGGTACGGATCGAACGGCAGATCCGGTATGGGCGGGAAGACCAGCGCGCCGTCCGTGCGGACCTTGGCCTCGGCGTCGGGCTCCATGCGGCAGCCGAGGAACATCGTGCCGGTGGTGTCCGCGGCGAGCAGCGCGAAGGTGCGCGAGGTCAGGTCGACGGCCTGGACGCGGTGTCCCGCGAGGCTGCCGCGTCGCGCGATGACCTGGTCGAACTCCTCGATTGTCTCGATCTCGCGGTCGTCGTCGTAGGACGACCCCAGCCTCGGCCTGTCTCCCTGCATCATGCGCCGAACGATATGCCCCGGCGTCTTCGCCCGGGTGCCGGGGTCAGTACCGCAGCGGCATCGCGGCCAGTTCCGCCACCGCCAGGGTGAGCGGGGCGAAGACCGCGAGCAGGACCACCGACCGGAGCACCACGCAGGCGTGGAGGAGGGCGGCGGGGGCGCCCAGACCGATGAGGCCGGCCCGGTCGGCCGCGCGGGCGTGCTTGACCTCCAGCACGGAGGTGAGCAGTGTCGCCGTCGTGCAGGCCACGACGAGCGCCGCCCCGAGTCCGGTCAGTTCGCCGAACGGCTGAGGACGGTGCCCGGCGAGTGCCGAGGCCGCGACCGTCGCGGACGCCACCGCGCAGACGACGCCGAGCGGACGGCCGATCCTGCTCGCGTCGTTCATCAGCGCGCGCCCGGAGAGGAGCCGGACGGCCCCGGGGCGTACCGACTGAACCACTCGCCCGCACAGATGGACGATGCCCGGACCGGCCATGGCGAGACCCAGCGCGGTGAGGGCCCAGCCCCCGAGCATCCCGGCCGGCGGGCTCCCGCCGCCGGGCGGCATGCCCTGGCGTGCGTACGTCTCGACCGCGACGCCCGCGGCGGCGAGCGCGACGCCCCAGGGCAGTCCGCCGGGCGTGGCCCCGACGGGGCGCCCGGAGTGCTCGTCCTCGAAGCGCTCGTCCGGCTTCGTACGGCGAGGACGCAGCGCGAGGGCCGCCGCTCCCGCCCCCGCCACCGGTACGAGCGCGAGGAGGGTGAGGGCGGCGGCCAGCGGCAACGGCTGCCCGGCGGCGAGCAGTTCGGCGGCGTCGCCGTCGAACGGCAGCCCCGTCAGATCGCCCCGCAGATGGAGGAAGAGCAGCAGTGCCACCGCGCTGCCGAGGGTGCAGGACACCGCCGTCGAGACGGCGGCCAGCGCGGTGAGCCCCACCGGTCCGAGTCCGACCGCGTCCAGCCCCTGCCGGGGCCGTGCGCCGGGGTCCGTACGGGCCACGGCGACGGCGAGGTGCACGGCCGCGGCGAGCGGGACGAGACACCAGGCCAGCCGGAGCAGGGGCGGCTCGGACGGCTCCGGGCCCGAGACCGCGTAGGACAGCGTGCACAGCAGCAGGAAGCCGACGCCCGCGGACGCCGCGGCGACCATCAGCCGGCGCAGCAGGACCAGGGGGTGGGTGCCGCGCGCTAGACGGAGAGCGAGCACGCGGCCCGGCCTTCCGCCTCGGCGTCGTGGGCGGAGCTGACGCGCCGCCCGTCGGCCAGCGCCACCGAGCGGTCGGCGAGCGTCGCGACGTCCGCGTCGTGGGTGGCGAGGACGAGCGTGATGCGGTGCGAGCGGGCCGCGGTGGTGAGCGTACGCAGCACCTGGGCCCGGTCCGCGCTGTGCAGCGCCGCGGTCGGCTCGTCGGCGAAGATCACGGCGGGGGAGGTGACGAGTGCGCGGACGAGGGCGATCCGCTGGCGCTGGGCCTGGAGCAGCGCGCGGGGGCGTTTGCGCGCGGAGGCGTCGATGTCGAGCCGCTCCAGCCACTCCATGGCGGCGGTCTTGGCCTTGCGGTGCGACCAGCCGCGCAGCAGCAGCGGCAGGGCCGCGTTCTCCCACGCCGTCAGCTCGGGGAGCAGCTGGGGTTCGGGGCCGATCCAGCCGAAGCGGTCACGCCGCAGCCGCTCGCGGGCCACCGCTCCCATGGTGTGGACGGGGCTGCTGTTGAACCACACCTCGCCCTGCTGCGGTACGAGCTGACCCGAGAGGCAGCGCAGCAGGGTGGTCTTTCCACAGCCGCGCGGGCCGTTCACGGCGAGGATCTCGCCCTCGCACACGCCGATGGAGACTCCGTTGAGCGCGGGCGAGCCGCCCAGGGAGTGGTGCAGGGAGCGTGCCCAGAGCACATCGTTGTCCGGCGGGGCCACCATGGCATACACCTCGGTTCTGATCAGTTCTACCCGTTCCCCCTTGCGGGGGAACGAAGGCAGGGCCGAACGGTCACAGGGCACCGTAAGGACTCGGAACCGGGTGTGCGGACAGCACGCGGCCCGGACGCTCTCCTTCTCACTCGAAGGGGTGCATCCGGGCCGCGAACAGCCGATGATCCTCATGGCTCGGAGCTTGATCCAACAGCTCGGAGCCCGGACCGACGGCTCAGAGCTTCGTCCAGGCCTCCGTGAGGACCGACCGCAGGATCTGCTCGATCTCGTCGAACGTCGACTGGTCGGAGATCAGCGGCGGGGCCAGCTGGACGACCGGGTCGCCACGGTCGTCGGCACGGCAGTACAGACCGGCGTCGAACAGAGCCTTGGAGAGGAAGCCGTACAGGACGCGCTCGGTCTCCTCCTCGTTGAAGGACTGCTTGGTGTTCTTGTCCTTCACCAGCTCGATGCCGTAGAAGAAGCCATTGCCGCGGACGTCGCCGACGATCGGCAGGTCGTGCAGCTTCTGAAGGGTGCTCAGGAACGCGCCCTCGTTGTCGAGCACATGCTGGTTGATCTTCTCGCGCTCGAACAGGTCGAGGTTGGCGAGACCGACGGCCGCGGAGACCGGGTGGCCACCGAACGTGTAGCCGTGCAGGAAGGTGTTGTCGCCCTTGTAGAACGGCTCGGCGAGCCGGTCGGAGATGATGCAGGCGCCGATCGGGGAGTAGCCCGAGGTCATGCCCTTGGCGCAGGTGATCATGTCCGGCACGTAGCCGAACTTGTCACAGGCGAAGGTCGTGCCGAGCCGGCCGAAGGCGCAGATGACCTCGTCGGAGACGAGCAGTACGTCGTACTGGTCGCAGATCTCGCGGACCCGCTGGAAGTACCCGGGCGGCGGCGGGAAGCAGCCGCCGGCGTTCTGCACGGGCTCCAGGAAGACCGCGGCGACGGTGTCGGGGCCCTCGAAGAGGATCTGCTGCTCGATCTGGTCGGCGGCCCAGCGGCCGAAGGCCTCCGGGTCGTCGCCGAACAGCGGGGCGCGGTAGATGTTGGTGTTCGGCACCTTGTGCGCACCGGGCACCAGCGGCTCGAACGGGGCCTTCAGGCCCGGCAGGCCGGTGATGGACAGGGCGCCCTGCGGGGTGCCGTGGTAGGCGACCGCACGAGAGATGACCTTGTACTTGGTCGGCTTGCCCACGAGCTTGAAGTACTGCTTGGCGAGCTTCCAGGCGGTCTCGACCGCCTCGCCGCCACCGGTGGTGAAGAAGACCTTGTTCAGGTCGCCCGGGGCTTCGTTGGCGAGACGCTCCGCCAGCTCGACGGCCTTCGGGTGGGCGTACGACCACACGGGGAAGAACGCGAGCTCCTGCGCCTGCTTGGAGGCGACCTCGGCCAGCTCCTTGCGGCCGTGGCCCGCCTGGACCACGAACAGGCCGGCGAGGCCGTCGAGGTAGCGCTTGCCCTTGTCGTCGTAGATGTAGGTGCCCTCACCACGCACGATGGTGGGAACGGGCGAGTTCTCGTACGACGACATGCGGGTGAAGTGCATCCACAGGTGGTCGTAGGCGGACTTGGAGAGGGCGCTGTGGTCCTGGCTCACGGCTATCGGGTTCCCCACATATAGGTCTGCTTCTTGAGCTTGAGGTAGACGAAGCTCTCGGTGGAGCGCACACCGGGAAGGGTGCGGATGCGCCGGTTGATCACTTCAAGCAGGTGGTCGTCGTCCTCGCAGACGATCTCCACCATGAGGTCGAACGAGCCCGCCGTCATGACGACGTACTCGCACTCGGGCATGGCAGTCAGCGCGTCGGCCACCGGGTCCAGGTCGCCCTCGACGTTGATCCCGACCATCGCCTGGCGTCGCAGGCCCACGGTGAGCGGGTCGGTGACGGCGACGATCTGCATCACGCCTTGGTCGAGCAGTTTCTGGACGCGCTGCCGGACCGCCGCTTCGGAGAGGCCTACGGCCTTGCCTATCGCGGCGTACGGTCGGCGCCCGTCCTCCTGCAACTGCTCGATGATCGCCAGGGAGACGGCATCGATCGTCGGGGACGACCCGCTCCCGGTCCTGGAGTCTGTGCTTCGACTGGCCACGAGCATCACTGTGCACCGGACTCGTCGATCCCGCAACCCATCCGCGATGAAATTCGTTGTTCTTGGATCGAAATCTCACCGATTTCGAAGTTGAGGAGCGTCGGACCTGTCGAAAGCGTCACTCGTCGGGCTAGCCTGGGCGACGTAGGGTGGGGTGTCTCACCCATCGGACATCTGACAGGAGGGGTGGTTGTGACCACCGAACTGCGTCGTCTGCGCAATTACATCGACGGGGAGTTCCGGGACGCCGCGGACGGGCGGACCATCGAGGTGGTCAATCCGGCCACGGGAGAGGTGTACGCGACCTCGCCGCTCTCCGGTCAGGCCGACGTCGACGCCGCCATGGCCGCCGCCGCGGCGGCCTTCCCGGGCTGGCGGGACACCACGCCCGCGGAGCGTCAGAAGGTGCTGCTGAAGATCGCGGACGCCTTCGAGGAGCGTGCGGAGGAGCTGATCGCGGCCGAGTCGGAGAACACCGGCAAGCCGCTGGAGCTCACCCGGACCGAAGAGATCCCGCCCATGATCGACCAGATCCGCTTCTTCGCGGGTGCGGCCCGGATGCTCGAAGGCCGCTCGGCCGGCGAGTACATGGAGGGCATGACCTCCATCATCCGCCGTGAGCCGGTCGGCGTCTGCGCGCAGGTCGCGCCGTGGAACTACCCGATGATGATGGCGGTGTGGAAGTTCGCGCCGGCGCTGGCGGCGGGCAACACGGTCGTCCTGAAGCCTTCGGACACCACTCCGGCGTCCACGGTGCTGATGGCCGAGATCATCGGTGCCATCGTGCCCAAGGGCGTCTTCAACGTCCTCTGCGGTGACCGTGACACGGGCCGCGCGATGGTCGAGCACCCGACCCCGGCGATGGCGTCCATCACCGGTTCGGTACGGGCCGGCATCCAGGTCGCCGAGTCGGCGGCCAAGGACGTCAAGCGCGTTCACCTGGAGCTGGGCGGCAAGGCGCCGGTCGTCGTCTTCGAGGACACCGACATCGCGAAGGCCGTCGAGGACATCTCGGTCGCGGGCTTCTTCAACGCCGGCCAGGACTGCACGGCGGCGACGCGGGTGCTCGTGCACGAGTCCATCCACGACGAGTTCGTGAGCGCGCTGGCGAAGGCCGCGGCGGACACGAAGACCGGCCAGCCGGACGACGAGGACGTCCTGTACGGCCCGCTGAACAACGCCAACCAGCTGAAGCAGGTCTCCGGTTTCATCGACCGGCTGCCGGCGCACGCGAAGGTGGAGGCGGGCGGTCACCGGGTCGGTGACAAGGGCTACTTCTACGCCCCGACGGTCGTGTCCGGTCTCAAGCAGGACGACGAGATCATCCAGAACGAGGTCTTCGGCCCGGTCATCACGGTCCAGTCGTTCCGTGACGAGGGCCAGGCGCTCGAGTGGGCGAACGGCGTGGAGTACGCGCTGGCGTCCTCGGTGTGGACGAAGGACCACGCGCGCGCGATGCGGATGTCCAAGTCGCTGGACTTCGGCTGTGTGTGGATCAACACCCACATCCCGCTGGTGGCGGAGATGCCGCACGGCGGCTTCAAGAAGTCGGGCTACGGCAAGGACCTGTCGGCGTACGGCTTCGACGACTACACGCGTATCAAGCACGTGATGACGTCCCTGGACGCGTAACGCCTCCGGCAGAAGCGGAAGTCGAAGGG
>NZ_JBSGZO010000475.1:0-6304 GCF_053611045.1 Streptomyces sp. NPDC054841
GGCCCGCGACGCCTGGCACGCACTCCCCCGTAGCCCTTCGGGCACGGGAGGTGCCCCCACGCTGCGTTGTCGGACTCATCCAAGTACGTCCAGTACGAGGACGATCCTCCGCCTTGCGATCGCACGCACCAGACGCCGCGGGCCCCGCCCTTCGGGCGGACGGCGCTACTTTCGCAACATGCCCTCGTCGGCGCCGTCATTTCTGGGTATGTCCAGTACATGACGAACTTATGGAGCGGAGCCTTCTGGGCCGCAACCGCAGAGCGCGCCATCCGTACCTTCGCGCAGTCGCTCGCCGCGGTCCTGGTGGCCGGGGCGACCAGCCTCTTCGACGTCGACTGGCCCGCGGCCCTCGCTACGGCGGGCCTTGCCGCCCTCCTCGCCGTCCTCACGGCGCTGGGCGCCTCGGGGCTGGGCCGGCGGGGTCCCGGCATCACCGAGACCACCGACCGGCCGGCCACGGCGGCACCACCGCCGGCACCGTCCCCTCAGCCGCCCTGACCGGGCGGCCCGACCAGCTCCCGCAGTATGTCCTCCATCGTCACCAGGCCGGCCAGTCCGCCGTTCTCGTCCAGCACTGCCGCGAGATGGGTGCGGCTGCGCCGCATGGCCGTGAGCACGTCGTCGAGCGGGGTCGCGGCCCGCACCCGGGCGATGGGCCGCATCGCCGAGACCGGGAACGGCATATCGCGCGGAATGTCGTCCAGGGCATCCTTCACATGCAGGTAGCCGAGGATCTGACGGTTGCTGTCGACGACGGGGAAACGGGAGAAGCCGGACTCCGCCGCCAGCCGCTCGAGCTCCTCGGGCGTGGCGCCGACCTGGGCGTACACCACCCGCTCCACCGGCATCACCACATCGGCGACCGGCCGGCGCCCCAGCTCCAGGGCGTCGCGCAGCCGCTCGGCCGCCCGGTCGTCCAGCAGCCCGGCGTCTCCGGAGTCCCGGACCATCCGGGCCAGTTCGTCGTCCGAGAAGGTCGCCGCCACCTCGTCCCTGGTCTCCACCCGCAGCAGCTTCAGCAGCGCGTTCGCGAAGGCGTTGATCGTGAAGATCACCGGGCGCAGCGCCCGGGCCAGCGTCACCAGCGGCGGACCGAGCATCAGCGCGGCCCGCGTCGGTTCGGCCAGCGCGATGTTCTTCGGGACCATCTCGCCGAGCAGCATGTGCAGATACGTGGCCACGGAGAGCGCGATCACGAACGAGATCGGGTGGACCAGGCCGTGCGGCACACCGACGGCGTCGAAGACGGGTGTCAGCAGATGAGCGATGGCCGGTTCCGCGACCACACCCAGTACCAGCGTGCACAGCGTGATGCCGAGCTGTGCCGCGGCGAGCAGCGCCGAGACGTGTTCCAGACCCCAGATGACGCTGCGCGCCCGCCGGTTCCCGGCTTCCGCCTCCGGCTCGATCTGGCTGCGTCGCACGGAGATCAGGGCGAACTCCGCACCGACGAAGAAGGCGTTGACGACCAGCGTCAGAAAGCCGATGAAGAGCTGGATCGCGGTCATCGCGCCGTCCTCTCCTCGTCGGGGCCGTCCGACGGCAGCGGCGCGTGCATCAGCACCCGCGCCGCGCGCCGCCCGGAGGCGTCCACGACGTCGAGCCGCCAGCCGGACAGCTCGATGCTGTCCCCGACGGCCGGAATCCGGCCGAATGTGGTGGCCAGCAGCCCGGCGAGGGTCTCGTACGGTCCTTCCGGCACCCGCAGCCCGATGGCTTCCAGCTGGTCGGTACGGGCGGCCCCGTCGGCCGACCACAGGGCGCGGCCGTCCGCGTCCTCGCCGGCCCTCGCGAGGTCCGGCGTCTCATGCGGATCGTGCTCGTCGCGGACCTCGCCGACGACCTCCTCGACGATGTCCTCCAGCGTCACGACCCCGGCCGTGCCGCCGTACTCGTCGATCACCACGGCCATCGTCCGCTTCCCGGACAGCCGGTCCAGCAGCCGGTCCACCGTCAGGGTCTCCGGTACGAGCAGCGGCTCGCGCAGCAGCTCGGCCACCGGGTGGCGCGGCCGACGCTCGGCCGGAAGGGCCAGGACGTCCTTGATGTGGGCGATTCCGATGACGGTGTCGAGGCTGCCCCGGTAGACGGGGAAGCGCGACAGACCGGTGGCTCGGGTGGCGTTGGCGACGTCCTCGGCGGTCGCCTGCACCTCGAGAGCCGTGACCTGGACGCGCGGCGTCATCACGTTCTCCGCGGTCAGCCCGGCCAGACTCAGGGTGCGGACGAACAGCTCGGCGGTGTCCGCCTCCAGCGCGCCCTCCTTGGCGGAGTGCCGGGCCAGGGCGACGAGCTCCTGCGGGCTGCGCGCCGAGGCCAGCTCCTCGGTCGGCTCCAGGCCGAGCCGGAGCAGGATGCGGTTGGCCGTGTTGTTCAGATGGCCGATCAGCGGGCGGAACGCCGCCGAGAAGACCCGCTGCGGGGGCGCGACCACCTTGGCGACGGCGAGCGGCGACGAGATCGCCCAGTTCTTGGGGACGAGCTCGCCGACGACCATCAGCACGATCGTCGACAGACCCGTACCGATGACGAGGGCCAGGGACGAGGCGGCCGAGGGCGAGACACCGAGCGCCTCGACCGGCCCGCTGATCAGCTTGGCGATGGACGGCTCGGCGAGCATGCCGACGACCAGATTGGTGACTGTGATGCCGAGCTGGGCGCCGGAGAGCTGGAAGGTGAGTTCCCGGACCGCCGTCAGCGCGCTCGCCGCGCCGCGCTCGCCCCGCTCCACCGCTCGTTCGAGGTCGGAGCGCTCGACCGTCGTGAGCGAGAACTCCGCCGCGACGAAGCCCCCACAGGCGAGGCAGAGCAACACCGCAACGACGAGAAGCAGCACCTCGGTCATCGGTTCACCTCCGTCCCATGGTCGGCCAGGGACAGGAGGACCGCGCGATATCTGCTACTGGGAGGCTCGCCCATGGGCGGACGCTCACACCTTTCGTTCAATGCTGAAACTGTCGAGGGGAGCACCCATGGTAAAGGACAGGCAAAGCCGTGGCCCAATCGCTCGGATCATCCGGGCTGTCCCGGCTGTCCCGGCTGTCCTGGCCGTCCCGGTGCACGGAAACTCGGCTGCTCAGCCGCGTGTGCGGAGGACCTCACTCGGCGAGTGGCTTCACCCAACGGCTCCACTGGGGCTCGGGGGCGTAGCCGGCCGCCCGCCATGCGTGGTGCGCCGACGCGTTGCGGTCCAGCACCATCGCGTCCCCGCGCCGCCCGCCCAGGCGTACGAAACGTTCCTCGGCCGCCGCGAGGAGCGCCCTGCCGACGCCGCGCCGCCGGTGGTCCGGGTGGACCGCGAGCCGGTACAGATGGCAGCGCCAGCCGTCGAACCCCGCGATCACCGTGCCCACCAGCTCACCGTCGCGCTCCGCGAGGATCAGCGCCTGCGGATCGCGGACGACGAGCCGCTCGACGCCCTCCGGGTCGTCGCTGATGCTGGTGCCTTCCGCGGCCGCCTTCCAGAAGGCGAGCACGGCGCCGAGGTCGGCCGGCGACGCGGCCCGTATCCGAAGATCAGTCATGGCTGCCATCCGAGCACCGCGCGAGCGCGGCCGTCGACGGGATTCCACGATGCGGACCGGTCCCGTGCGCAGCGATACGGCCGTGCTCAGTCGCCCCGCAGCTCCTCGATCACCTTGCCGAACGCCTCCATCCAAGGGTCGAGCACGGTGAGGTACGAGAAGCCGTAGCGCTCGCGCTGCTCCCTCATCCGGTCCGCGATCTGCTTCACGGTGCCGATGGCGAACAGCGGCAGCTCCAGCACCTGCTCCTCGGTGAGATGCGGGACCAGCGGCAGCAACTCCTGAGCCGCGGCCCGGCGGTCGTCGGTGATCGTCGGGGCCTGCACCAGCAGGTTGAGCTCGGCGGGCGTCTCACGGCCGGCCGCGAACGAGTGGTACGCAGCCACCCGCTCGTCCAGTTCCTCGGCGGTGAGCGCTACCATCGCGCCGTTCGCCACGCGGGCCCCGGTGAACGCGACGATGTCCGCGTGCTCGGCCGCCAGCCGCAGCACCCGGTCGCCTTTCGCGCCGATCAGCAGCGGAGGCCGGGGACGCTGCACCGCCCGAGGTACGTGCCCCTCGTCCGCGAGCAGCCGGCCGACCTCCTCGACCGTCCGGGCCAGGTGGTCGACCCTGCGGCCCGGCGGGAGGAACTCCAGGCCCGCGCGGTCGTGTTCCGCCTTCACATAGCCCGTGCCCAGCCCGACCTCCAGACGTCCGCCGGTCAGAGCGTCGGCGGTCGCGATCTCCCGGGCCAGCAGATGGGGGTTCCAGAACGCCGCGTTGAGGACGAACGTGCCCAGCCGCGGCCGCTCGGTTGCCTCGGCAGCGGCGATCAGTGCGGGAAACGGCGCCACCATGCCGAGATGGTCGGGCACGAGGATGGTGTCGTAGCCGAGCTCCTCCGCCCGTCCGCACCGCTTACACCACTCCTTGCCCTCACCGGGCGTCACCATGTTCACCCCGAACCGGAACGGCCTGACCATCAGGATCCTCCTCAGAAGCTCGGCAAGCTCGGCTACTCGTGCGCGATGGCGGAAAATTAATTAGCCACCGCAGAAAACACGAGAGCCCCCGTCCTCCTGGTCGCGGAGGCGGGGGCGCTGCGTGTGCTGAGGCTCAGGTCTGGCAGCGTCAGGTCTGGCACTGGGAGGTCGCGGCGCTGCTCCAGTTGGACCAGGCGCCCCCTGCGGGCCTGACATGGACGCGGATCTCAACCTTGACGTTGACCGGGCCGCAGACGCGGTCCGTGGAGCCGATGGCGATGGGGCCGACCGTGGACCGTCGCTGGACGACGGTACGCCCGTTGCCGATCTTCACCCAGTGACCGCCCGAGACGACGCGGAAGTACGCCTCGTACTCGACCCAGGAGGCGTGCGGGCGCGTATTCGTCAGGACCGTGTGCGCGGTGATGTTGCGCATGAAGACGTGGCCGTCCTTCCACCGCTCCGCGCTGATACAGCCGTTACCGGAGATGCCCTGGGTCGAGACGGACCCGCCGCAGGCGATGGCGGCGGCGTGGGCGTCGGCGGGGAGGGCAAGTGCGGCAACGGCAGCAGCGGCCACGACAGTTCCCGTACGTTTCAGCATTCAGGTACTCCTTTGGGTTGGGTGCGGTCGGCGAGCAGCAGGGCGAGGGGACCGCCGGGGAGGTGACACCGGCCGTCCTGCGCGGCCTGGATCGCCTCGTTCATCGGCCACCAGGACAGCTTGAAGTCCTCTTCGGTGTCGTTGAGTTCCTGTGGTCCGAGCGTGAGGTGTTAGGCGAGGAACAGCGACAGGCGGGCGTTGTTTCCGAGGGTGATCGCGTAGGTGCCGAGATGCTGCCACCGGGTGGCCTCGACCCGGGCCTCTTCCTTCAGCTCCCGCCGCGCACAGTCCTCGGGAGTCTCCCCCGGATCGCGTCGGCCACCGGGAAGGAAAATCTCCCCGTGTTCGGCGCTGCGGGAGGACAGGACGGCTACCCGGCCGTCTTTGGTGCGGGCGACGACCACGGCGGCGTCCTGAAGCTGGGGCATGGGCTCGTTTCCGTGAGGTAGGCGGTGATGGTGTCGGCGAGTTGGGCGGGGGTGTTGTCGTCCGTGTCGATGATGACGCCTGTGGGGTCAGCGGCGGCGATTTTGTCGAAATTGGTGCGGAGTCGTGTCAGCCGGCCGGGGACGTTGACCATGTCGTCGTCCTGGTTGTAGTCCTGTTTTCCGGCCATACGGTCGCGCAGGGTGGCGTCCGTGCACCGCAGGTAGAACGTGTGGTCGGGCTGGGCGAGGTACGGGCGGAACGGTTCGACCAGCTCCTTCACCTGCTGTGTCGTGCCTGCGCAGGTACACCAGGCCGACCAGCGCACGCTGGTGCGGTGGGAGCTTGCAGCGGCGGTCACCCTCGCGGGTGACGATGAGCATGGTGACCCACTCGACCAGGGCGTGGGGCAGGTCGAGTGCGGCAAAATACGGAACCAACGCGGCTCCTGTGCCTGTGGGTTGAGACTTCGAACACCTCCCCCAACGGCACGGGAGCCTCGTGCGTTGCGCCCACCGCCAGCGTCACCCGATCAGTGGCCACTCTGAAACAGCTCAGTGCTTTACCTGGAAAGTGCTCTTTTCCTAGCAACCAACAGGACCCTCAGCAAGTCCTATCGTTGCAGGTCAAGGTTTCCGTGTTTATGATCAACCTCTGGACAGCCCGCTTCATGAAAGCGCGAGGCTAAGGGCTTGCAGGGAAACAAGGTGTTGCTTCCCGTGCTGGGGATCGTTGGTGTGGTATGCGCATCCCGGACGAGGTTCGTGACCAACTCTCAGTGA
>NZ_JBSGZO010000476.1:0-6295 GCF_053611045.1 Streptomyces sp. NPDC054841
CCGCTGTCCAACGCGGCCCACCGCCTCAGCTGGTCCGAGTGGAGACGACGTCATCAAGCCCGATCACGCACCAGTCACTACCGGCGACAAGCCGCCACTCAGTAATGAAGATCACGATCTACAGCTGGAGTATTAGAGTGCCTCACATGACTGATGATCGAATGATGCGTCACTTCTCCGGCCACTCCCACGCCCACAGCCAAGAGACCACAACCGTCCTTGAATTGGACGGTGTTGTCGTTACCGTCAGCGTTGACGACGATGGGACCTTGTGGACCTGCGACCTCACTGGTGGTGAGTGCGCCAGAGCTCGACGCTGCCGGCCCGGAAGACGATTGGTACTACGAGAACGGCGCGTGGGACGACGACGAGGAGATAGAGGACGACGAGGACGACAGGCCGAAGCTCGAATCGGACGCTTTTGAGGTCGTCTCCGTCTTGACGGTGGCGCATCTGGACGGGCGTCCCGTGGTCGTGACAGGCGGCGGCCGGTTCGACCTTTCCCATCCCGACCTTGAAACGATGGGAGGGGCTGTGCGTGTCTGGGATCTGCGCACCGGGCGCAAGATCGGCAAGACGCTGACCGGTCACGCGCTGGGCGTCTACTCGCTCACTACCGTTGCGTCCGACCAGGGGCTGATCGCCGTCAGCAGCAGCGAGGAAGGCAAACTGCTGGCTTGGAACCTGACCCGGGGAGGTGAACAGGTCGCGGAAATCGACGGCAGTTACAACGGAGGAATGGGGGCCGGTCTCGTCGGCGGCCGGCCGGTCGCCATCACCGGCGGCCACGACGACTTCCTTCAAGCCTGGGACCTCCTCACCGGGGTGCAGATCGGCGAGAACCTGACCGGTATCGAGCCCGTTGTGCGAGCCATCGCGATCACCGAAGTGAACGGCCGGGCAGTGGTGGTGGCCGGCGGCGATGACAACGCGCTGCACATGTGGGACCTCATGAATCAGGAGCCGATCGGGTCGCCCATGACGGGCCACACCGACGACATCGGGATGCTTGGGACCGCTCAAGTTGCCGGGCGCACCATCGCTGTGACCGGAAGCGGTGACGGCACCACCCGTGTGTGGGACCTGGCCGATGGCCGGCAGATCGGAGATCCGCTGACTGGCCGCCTCTATATGGTCACCGAGGTAGCAGGTAACCCGGTCGCCGTCACCGAGGGCAACGACATCATCCGCGTGTGGGACCTGAATCTCGCCACCCGCTAGCCCTGACACCTCCCGTAACCCGACACCTCGGACACCGCGGCTCGCCGGATTCAGCCAGTATTTCACCGTCGTCCAGCGGTCTTCTGGGCTGCCGGAGTTCGGGTGAGGCGTCGGGTCATGAGGTGATGAGTGACCAGGTCAGTTGGGCTTCGCTGTGTTGTGGGAGGCGGTCGTATTCTCTTACGTTGCGGCGGGCGTTCATGATCCAGCCCAGTGTCCGTTCTACATTCCAGCGGCGGGGCAGGACGACGAATCCCTTGGGTCGGCGGCAGCGGAATTCCTGTGCTGCGCTGGGCCTGATCGGGCACGATCAGCGAATGGGCATGTTGGACGCTGTCGCCGGCAGAGTCGCTGCTGGAGCAACCCCAGCAGAGAGGCGTCGGAGGCCCGTTGCTGGTCGGGAACGGGCCGGGCCGGAAGGACGTGGTGCCGGGCCCGGAGGCGTTCGATCTCGGCTCTCAGGTCCGGTTGGTTGTAGAGCCAGGACCCGGGAGACGCCCGCTTCGCGGGGGACGGTCTCGAACGTGATCACGATGCCGATGGCGTCCATCCGACGCAGGGCGGCCTTTGCGCGTCCGCGGGCAGCCGCGGCCCGCTGTCGAGCCGCGGCGACGATCAGGTGGGAGTTGTCAGCTCGCACTCGTGGCCTCCCCGCCCTCGTCCTGGCCATCCTCCAGCTCGCGGACCATGCGGTTGAGGCTGTCGGCGACCTGCTGGTTCATCTCGGCGCCGCGGGCATGGCCGAAGCTCTTAGCGTTGTCGATCAGCGTCAGGGTGCGGGTCCGCTGTTCGCGGAGCTCGGGCAGGAACTCGGGCCCGGTGAGGAAGACCGGGCAGATCAGGCAGGCGTTGGCATACGGGCAGGTCTTCTGAACAGGCAGCCCGCAGTAACCGTTGGGCAGGGTCTGGGTGGCGATGCCGTAGCGGGTCTTGGCCCACTGGGCCTGGCCGAGCGGCACGTCGGCGTCGAGGTGACGCGCTCGCCCTTGATGTTGACCTTCATCGCCGCCTCCCAGCGGCGCCGGACGGTCTGTTACTGGTGAAAGGCAGTACTGATGGGCTGCGCCATTCCTCAGCCGCACCGGAAGCACACCGCAAGCTGCCTCAACTGAGTGCAGAGAGACTCCGAACATCCCGCCAAAACAGCAGTCGTGTGATCATGCCCGCATGACAGCTGGTCGGATCATCTTCCTCAACGGCACGTCCAGTTCAGGAAAGTCGAGCATCGCTCGGGAACTGCTCAACGTTCTCGACGACGGCGTCTTCTTTCATCTGGCGGTGGACAGCTTCAACGCGATGCGCACCAAGCGCAACCTCGGCCCAGAGGCACTCGACACGGCGCTGCGGCGGACCAGGATGGGCTTCCACCGCTCGATCGCGGCCATGGCCGAGGTGGGCAACGACATCGTCGTCGACCACGTTCTCAGCGAGCCATGGCGGCTGCTCGATTGCCTGTCGGTGCTGCGCCCCGAGAACGTGCTGTTCGTGGGCGTTCGCTGCCCGCTGGACGAACTGACGCGCCGCGAGCGGGCCCGCGGAGATCGCCCGCCGGGCCTCGCCGCGCGCCAGTACGACCTCGTTCACCGTCACGGCGACTACGACCTGGAGTGCGACACCAGTACGGCAAGCCCGCGCGAGTGCGCCGAGAAGATCAAGGACTTCCTTCCGCGCCGTCCGCAGCGCACCGCCTTCGCCCGCCTCCGAGATCGCTACTTGACGGGTAGCCATGAGTCAGGCCGCGTCGATCCGGGCAGCGCCTCAGCTCAGGTATGAGTTGCGGGGGTCTGCCGGGCCGCGAGGTAGCCGGTCCAGCTGTCCTGGGCGAGCGCCGCCCACTGATTCGCGGTGTTCCTGTGGACGCCGAACAGGTCGCTGATGATGATCGGCGGTAGTTCCCCGGCCATTCCGAACAAGGCCGTGTTGCGGGCGGCGATGGTGGGCAGGCCGTGCTTCATGAGTTGCGCCGACAGTGCCGTTGGGCTGCGAACGCGCTGGATGGCCGGGTAGAAGCAGCTCGGGATGCTCGCCGGTGAGCGGCCCAGGGCGGAGCGCGACCGGCCTGTGGTGATCTGCTGTTCTGAGCTTCGTCTCCGGAACACCGCGCGTCGGCGGGGAGGACGGGCCCAGGTGGTACGCATCTCCCGGATTGCCCGGAACACCCCCGCGGGTGCGGGCAGCAGGCCGTGCCCGCAATGACCGGCGCCACGATCGGGGGACCGTCCCCGAAGGTACGGGGAACAGACTGCACGACCTGCAGCTTACGAGCAGCGCAGTCAGCCCTCGAGCACATTCAGCGAACCGGGCAATGCGGCTCTCTGGCGGGTGACTTTTGTGCTGGACTTCCCCGTGGGACCGACCGCGCAGAATCCGCAGGCGCGATTAGGTAGACGGGTAACACTGGATCCACGAGGAGACCCCCAGCGGGGTGCACACATACCTCGTCCTCCTCCGGGAGACCGTCACTTCGGGCTCCACTGGGAAACGGGCCAGGCGTACTCATCAAAATTATCCGGGAGTTGTCCGCACGGAGCGTAAATGCGCACGGCGAGAATCCCGGTGGGTTTGTACCAGTCCACATCAACTTTGTCGCCGGTTTCCGGGTCTTGGTAGCGGAAGCCCATGTCGGAGACGTTCTCAGTGACGAGCTTCCAGCCCTGCTGCTCCAGCCGCCGTCGTACGCGCTCCTGCCCGGCGCGAGCAGTGTCCCTAGAGGTGTCCGTCACCCGCCACTCGAGTCCGAAGCTACGGACGTCGCTGCGGCCTTCATCAATATGGGCGATCGCCCGCAGCCCGCGCCAGTAGCAGGTGCCGGTCTGCACGCCGGCAGAGTTCACCTCGGGCCGACCTGGTAGAGCCACCTCGTCGTAAACCCGCTGGGCCTCCTGCTTGAGCCGCGCCGCGACCTGGTCGGGATCGGCCGCCGGATACGGTTGTCCGTTCCACACGCGGTAGCCGGCCACTGATATGCCGACGACGAGCAGGACGCCGACGCCGTACAGAACCGTACGAGCCCAGCGCTTGCTCAGCACGCTCCGATCCTGGTGTGGGTCGTGGTGATGGCCGCCGGGCAGGAATGGGGCGGTGCAGCGGTGACCGTGCTGGGGAAGGCTTGAATCGAGCACATGCTGCGGAGTGTAGAAGGCTGGACCACGCGGCGCGTAGGTTGGGCTACTCACATCGAAGTGAGTAGCCGAGCTGCGGATACTGGGAGCCAGGGGCGCCATAGGGGACCATCCCCGCGGGTGCGGGGTATTCGTCATACTGGGCGTCATCCATGGTCTGAATGCGGCGTACCTGCCCGCGCCGGCGGGGAGGACGAGAACGCCAACGTCGCCCAGCGCCGGTGCGGCGGAACACTCCTGCTTCGGCGGGGAGGACTGAGCCATTCGCGCGGCGACCAACGGTCACTGCGGAACACCCCCGCGCCGGCGGGGAGGACACTTCCTGACCCGCACCTCAGCGCCGGGATTGCCATGCCTTTACCGAAGCAGGGGCGGCCGGAGACGGAAAGCGCGCAGCACGGGACCACCGTACCCGCCGAGGTCGACAAGGCGTTGTCGCTGGTCTGTGCTTCGCTACAAACGCTTCGCCGAACTGACCAAGTAGGACACGGTGTTAGTCGTCGGCCCGGTCTGCCAACTCGCTGAGCCGGGCGATCTCCGCCGTGTGCTCGCTCATGCGAATGCTGGTGCCGCCGCCCGTCCACAGGATCGCGCCCACGACCGAGACCGGCACCGACAGGCCGAGGACGGCGAGGGCCTCCGGCCAGTCGCGTTCGGCTGCGCACGGCGATCCGCCCGCGCCCTCGTTGGCCGTGGCTCGCTCGGTGGTCAGTCGGGGCTCGCACTCGCGGTTGTCCCCCACCGTGTAAGGCATCACCAGCAGCACGGCACACCAGACCCACAGCAGCGCCGCCACCCCCAGCAGCACGAAGCCCCGGTTCTGGGTTTTTCTGGCGCGGGCGCGGAAGTCTATGTCGTACTGGAATGATCGCATGGCCGCCGAACATAGCATTCGACCTCCGTGACCGGCCGGATCTGGTCGTCATCGACCGCTTGCAGCTCCTGGGCGTCACCGCCGGGCCCTGGCGCGTCACCCGCCTCGGACATGTGGAGCCCGCGTCCATCCGGCTTGAGCAGATTGCGATCTTCGATTCGGTGTCGGACATACCTGGGCGGCATGCGGCGGCGGAGACCCGCCCCTTGCGTCGCAGGGGGGCCAGGGCAGCCCGAACCCGATGCATTTGCCTACGAGGTTGAGCGCTGACCAACAGTCAAAGATCACTGACTGCTGTGAAGCCGGCACTTATGCGGAATGGACGATCTGGTAGGCGTGCTGCCCAACCATCAGCGAGACAGAACACCTCTCCAGCGACGTGCCCGCCGGTAGAGGAGCGGGCCCCGCATCGCCGGCACCCCAGGGCGAGGCGGGCGGTACTCGCCCTGGGCCCGTCGCATGTCGGGCCCGTGCGGGCCACTGGTTGCGGTCTGTTCCACGAAGCTCAGTCCGGCCCGGCCGCGCGTGGTTCCGCGGGCGCTCCGCGGGCCTACGCGTTCTTCCGGCCGGAGCACCAGTCGGGGCCGGTTACGCGTTCGCAGACCTCGATGGCTTCGACGGCGTTCCTGTTGTAGGCGCGTGAACCGCACCCGTACGCGGATCCGTTGGTGTCGCTGATCTCCTCGTACCCGGCGCTCAGCCAGACTTTGACGTAGACGCCGTGGCCGTCCGGTTCGCGGTCGCACACCGAGACCATTTCCGCGATGAAAGCACTCCCGGAGTAGGCGTGCCACGCCTCCGCGTAGTCGTCCCCTTGGTAGACGCGGGGGATGACGCCCGCGTGTGCGGGCCCAGAAGTCAGAGCCGAAAGCCCGACGACGGCGGCAGCCAGTGCCAGAGCCTTCCCCGTTCTCCTTGCGGCGATGGCGATCTTACGTCTTCCCATGTCCGTGTCTCTCCTGGGCGTTGGCGATGAGTGGCGCTGTTGTCTCATGCGGCGGACCGGATGAGCTGACAGGGCCGCAGGGAATGATGGTGCTGCCGAGCAGTCGGGTTCCGTATCGGTGAGAACACAACC
>NZ_JBSGZO010000477.1:0-6291 GCF_053611045.1 Streptomyces sp. NPDC054841
GTTAGCCGCCTCATTTTGACGTCGGCGCCGCCGTCGCGGGGGCCCGGTGGCGGGCGGCCCGTTTTGACGGCGCCTGCGGGGAACACCCCGGTTCCCGGCGCCGCTTCTCGTGCGCCTTAGAGGAGGCCGAGACTCTTCGGTGAGTAAGAGATGAGGACGAAGTCCGTCCACCGCCGCACAGTCTCTGGCTTCATGCCGCTCGCCCAGGCCGCGGCGCCCCTGGCTTCGAGCACAGCCGTACCCTGCGCCGTGTCGTCTCCCGTCCCCCCGTCCACATGCTCGGCCGCCAGGGTCTACAACAGCTCGATCAGAGCCGGAGTCGTAGACGTGTCGGCAAGGACCGGGAGGGGCGAGAGGACGGGACCCGCACCGGGCCCGTGAAGCTCCGGTGAAAACCCTGTGGAAGCAGCGTCAGTAGGGCCGTTTATGCTGCCCCGGACGATCACGCGGGACCAGGGGAGGGCACGGCATGTTCGGCAAGCTGTTCGGCAGGGGTGCGGAGAGACCGGTGGCGGATCCGCACGCCCTTCCCGTCCCGCGCAGGCAGAAGAACGGGATGTACACGCTGCGCGCGCTCGGGGACGCGCGGGTGCTCGCGCTGGTGGAGGCCGCCGACGCGGGTGACTGGGAGGCGGTCAAGACGGCGCTGGCCCCCTTCGATCTCGGCCGCGACCACCAGATCCTGGGCGAGCTGGCCGACTTGGACGGCGTGCAGGACTGGATCGGCCGGGCCGTCGAGGAGGACAAGGAGCACCGGGCGACCGCCCTGCTGATATCCGGGACGCGCCACATCAGCTGGGGCTGGGAGGCCCGCACCGCCGAGCGTGCCGTGAACGTCACGCAGGAGCAGTGGCGTATCTTCCACGAGCGGCTCCACATCGCCGAGGAGCAGCTGCTCGAAGCCGCCGAGTTGCGGCCGGACTGGGTCACGCCGTGGCGCCGCCTCCTCACCTCCGGCCGCGGCATGTCGCTGGGCCCCGCCGTCAACGAGACCCGGTTCGACGCCGCCCTGCGCCGCGACCCACTCGACCTGGAGACCCACCTGGAATGGGTGTCGCAGTTGCAGCCCCGTTGGGGCGGCGAGCCCGGCGAGGCCCTGGCGTTCGCCCGCGACGCGTTCGCCCGCGCCCCGCAGGGGCACCGGCTGGGCTGTGTGATCGCCATGGCGCACATCGAGGACTGGGTGGAGTCGGACAGCGGGGACTGCCTCGAGACCCCCGAGATCCAGCAGGAGTTGCGGGACGCCGCCGACCACAGCATCCTCCACCCCGCCTACGCGTGGCGCCCGGGCTGGCAGCACGACTTCAACATGTTCGCCATGGCCCTGTCGCTGGCCGGTGAGCGCCACACGGTCCGGCGCGTCTTCCAGACGCTCGACGGCGCCTACACCAGCTGGCCCTGGACCTACCTCGCGGAGCCCGAGAAGCAGTTCGCCCGCCACCACCGCCGCGCCTGAGCGCACGCCGGCCCCGATCCCGCCCGCCATGCCTCTCACTCCGGACTGCCTGATGACTCTGCCCGACACCGCCGCGAACGCGGCCGGCGCCGACCGCACCTTCCAGGTGGATCTGCGCGGCCTCGTCGACCTCCTTTCCCACCACCTCTACTCCAGCCCCCGCGTCTACCTGCGTGAACTCCTGCAGAACGCGGTGGACGCGCTGACCGCCCGGTACGGCCTCGAACCTGCCGCACCCGTCGACGCCTTCGGCATCCGCCTGTACGCCGACGGTTCGGTGGTACGCGTCGAGGACGACGGCGTCGGTCTCACCGAGGCCGACGTGCACACCTTCCTCGCCACCATCGGCCGCAGCAGCAAGCGCGCCGAGCGTATCGCCGAGCAACGCGGCGACTTCATCGGCCAGTTCGGCATCGGCCTGCTCTCCTGCTTCCTGGTCGCGGACGAGATCCACGTCCTGAGCCGCTCCGCCCGCACCCCCGACGCACCCGCCGTCGAATGGCGGGGACGCGGCGACGGCAGCTACACCGTCCGCACACTGCCCGCCACCGCCCGCCCCCGGCCCGGCACCACCGTCACGCTGACGCCGCGCGCCGACGCGGGCGAGTGGACCCGCCCGGCCCAGGTGCACGGGCTGGCCCGGCACTTCGGCTCCCTGTTGCGCCACCCGGTGACCTTCGACGACGGCACGGGCGGCCCGGGCGCCTCCGTCAACCCCGAGCCCGCCCCCTGGGCACGTACGTACCCCACGCCGGGAGCCCGTTCCCGCGCGCTGGCCGCGTACGGCGAGGAGGTCTTCGGGTTCACGCCGCTGGACACCATCGAACTGGATCTGCCGGCCGTGGGCCTGAAGGGCATCGCCTGCGTGCTGCCCGAGGCGGTGCCGGCCGGGCGCCGCCACGGCCACCGAGTGCACGTCAAGGGCATGCTGCTGTCCGAACAGGCCGAGGAGATCCTGCCCGAGTGGGCGTTCTTCGTCCGCTGCGTCGTCGACGCCGAGAGCCTGCGACCGACGGCGTCCCGCGAGTCCCTGTACGAGGACGACACCCTCGCCGCCGTCCGTGACACACTCGCCGAGCGGCTGCGCGCCTGGATCGCCCGGGCCGCAGCCAGCGCCCCGGACCTGCTCGCCCGCTTCCTCCAGGCCCACCACCTGGCCGTGAAGTCGCTCGCGGTGCACGACGACGAGATCCTGCGGATGCTGCTGCCCTGGCTGCCGTTCGAGACCACCGACGGGCACACCACCCTCGACGAGTTCGTGCGCACCCACCGCACCGTGCTCGTGACGTCGAGCGTGGAGGAGTTCCGACAGGTCGCCGCGATCGCCTCGGCCGCCGGGCTCGGCGTCGTCAACGGCGGCTACACCTACGACCGCGAACTGGTCCACCGGCTGCCCGAGATCAGGCCCGATGCCACCGTCGCCGACCTCGACCCCGAGACCCTCACCGCCCACCTCGACCCCGTCGACCGGGAGACGGAACTCGCCGCCGCGGCGTACCTGGCCCAGGCCCGCGACGCCCTCGCCGTCTTCGACTGCGATGTCGCACTGCGCACCTTCCAGCCGGCCTCGGCCCCCGCCCTCCTCGTCGACAGCCGCGAGGCCCGGCACGAACGCACCCGCTCCCAGCTCGCTCGTGAGCAGGAAGGCGGCCTGTGGGGCGGCATCCTCGGCGCCCTGCGCCAGGAGGCCCCGCGGGCCCAGCTGATCCTCAACCAGCTCAACCCGCTGGTCCGCACCGCCGTCACCATCGACGAGCCCGAGCTGGCCCGCACCAGCGCCGAAGCCCTCTACGGGCAGGCCGCGATGCTGTCCCGGCGCCCGCTCAGGCCGGCCGAATCGAGCCTCATCAACCGCTCCTTCCTCGACCTTCTCGCCCACGCCCTCCGCAAGGACAGCTGACGATGCCGACCGCACCCCAGACCACCGACGAGCTGTACCAGGCGCTCCAGGAGAACGACCGGCGCCCCTACGGCCGCACCCGCACCGTCACCGCCGAGGAACTTGTCGACGCCGCCGAGCTGTTCGCGGAGCCCGTCCCGCTCGTCCACGCCCTCCTCGAACTCCAGGAGGCGTACACCTACGGCTCCGAACCCCGGAAGTCGCCCGTCGTCTTCGCCCGCCTGCTCACCCTCTTCGACGAGCAGCCCGACGTCTTCGACGACCGCCTGCGCCACATGCTGTTCTGGCGGTTCAAGTGGGTGTCCAACGCCCTGCGCGCGCTGCCCGAGATACCGCTGGCCAGCCTGCGCCAGTGGCTGACGGAGATGCGCGACCGCTACGAGAAGGCCGGCCTCGGCCTCCAGCCCTACTACGGACAGGCGTACCAGCTCGCCGCCCACGTAGGCGAGGACACCACCCTCGCCTACGAGCTGTGGGCGGGCCGCACCCGCATCCGGCTCAGCGACTGCGAGGCTTGCGAGATCTGCGAGCGCGCCCTGTACCACCTCACCGCGGGCGACGACGAGCGGGCGCTGCGCGCCTGGGAGCCCGTCCTCGCCGGTAAGGAGTCCTGCCAGGAGGAGCCGGCCCGCTCCCTGTCGTACGCACTGCTGCCCCTGCTGCGCACCGGCCGCACCGACCGGGCACGCGAACTGCACCTCGCCGGCTACCGCGGCTGCCGCCGCAACCCCTCGATGTCCGGGGAGGTCGGCCGGCACCTGGAGTTCTGCGCGCTGACCGGCAACGAGGCACGCGGCCTGGAACTGCTCGCCGAGAACCGGAACCTGTTCGACGAGGTCGAATCGCCGCTGGACCAGCTCGACTTCCTCACCGGCGTGGAAGTCCTCCTCCAGTGCGTCGAACTCCTCGGCCACGGCGAACTGCCCGCCGCCGGGTATGCGGGCCGTACCTGGACGGTGGCCGGCCTGCACGCCGAGGTGCGGGGCCGTGCCGACGACCTCGCCGCCCGCTTCGACGCCCGCAACGGAACCACGGCCCACACCGACCGTCGCAGGGCCCGCCTCGACCGCGCTCCGCTGCTGGACTCGCTGGAACTGACCCTGCGCACCCGCAGCCTCGACGACGTGGCCCCGATCGCCGCGCCCGCCGCCCGTACGGCCGCCGCCGTCCCCGAATCGGTGCCCGAACTCATCCTCCGGGCAAGGGCGTTGGATGAGCAGGGGCACCCGGACGCACAGGCATGCTGGGCGCGACTGCGTACGCTCGTCGTCGCCCGCGACTACACCCACCCCGACGACCCGGCGGTGGGCCCGCTCGTACAGCTACGCGCGGACCTGCTGGCCGACGAGGCGAGCCGGGCGGGCCACAAGGACGAGTTCGCCGACGCCGCCGCCCTCCACCAGGAGGCCGCGGGCCTGTACGACGACGCCGGAGCGCCGGGCCACGCGGCGCTCGCCCGCGCCTGCGCCCTGCTCGCCACCGCCGAGATCCCCGCGCCGGGCGCCGACGGAGCCGAGGCGAAGGCCGCCGCGCTGGCCGCCGCCCACGCGTCCATGGTCCGCCTGCACGAGGAGACGCCCGGCCTCGCCCTGTACCAGGAGGCCCGCCTGCTGCGGCTGCGGGCGACCGCGCTCGGCCTGCGCCTGCAGACATCGGGGAGCGAGGAGCACGTCGCACCGGTCCTCTCCGAGGTTGACCTGCTGCACGCGTTCGCCACCCGGCACGACATCGCCGGGCAGATCTCCGGCGCCCTGGTGCTGCGGGCCAGCACCTACGCCATCTCCGGCGACCTGCCCGCCGCGGTCACCGAGATCGACGCAATCGTCGACCGGCTGAAGGCGCACGGCCCCGCCTGGCACCTGCCCCGCACGCTCGGCCTGCGCGGCCGGCTCCAGCTCGGCCTCCGGGACGCCCAGGCCGCCTACGCGGACCTCACCGAGGGCCTGCGACTGGCCGCCGACTGGCCGGCCGACGCGGTCGACACCAGCCGCCTCCACGGTGATCTGGCCGAGGCCTGCATGCACCTGGGTCGCCCCGACGAGGCACTGCGGCACCTGACGCGCTCGGCGGAGGTGGACCTTCGCCGCGGCAGCCGGACGGACGCGTTCTGCGCCTACAGCAACGCGGCCCAGCTCAGCCTCGACCTGGGCCGCGTCGAGGACTGCATCGCTCTGCTCGACTCCCTGCTGGCCGAACCGGACGTTGCCGCCGGAGAGCTGGACGACCGGATCGTGGCTCAGCTGCGCCTGATCCGCGCCCGCGCGCTGCACGCGGGGGAGGACCTCAAGGCCGCCACGGCGGAGTTCGTCGCCCTCGCGGCCGAGTCGGCCGGCTGGGACGACGACCCGGGGAGCCACGCCATGATCGCCGCGGAGACGGCCGTACTCCTCGGCGAGTCCGGCGAGTTCGGCCGGGCCCGCGAAGTGGCGGACCAGGCGATCGCCGCCCACGCCCGGGCCCCGCGCTACGAGCGGCTCAGCAACTGCCTGCGCGAACTCGCCCGCCTCCAGGCCCAGCAGCAGGGCGCCGACGGCCTGGTCGACGCCCGCGCCTTCCTCGCCGACGCCGGCCAAATCGCCGACGAGGCCCGCGCCGCCGAGTACGAGGCCCACGACCGTTCCCTGGACTCGGCCCTGGCCTACGAACACGGGCGGGTCAACGCCTACGCCGGCGCGTACGAGGACGCCCTCGCCGCCCTGGAGAAGGCCCTCGCCCTGCTCGGCGAGCCGGGGCCGGAGGACGACCGCGCGGGCGAGTGGGCCGAGTGCGTCCGCCTCGCGGGCGCCGTGGAGGGCATCTACATGGAACGCCCCGCCCCCGCCCTCACCCGCCTCGACGCGGCGGTCTCCCGCCTGACCGCCTTGGGCCACACCGAGGAGACCGAGCCGCTGATCTCCCTGGCGGCCCGGCTGCGCGACGAGGAGTGACGCGACGG
>NZ_JBSGZO010000478.1:0-6289 GCF_053611045.1 Streptomyces sp. NPDC054841
CCATCGGAGCCCGCCCGGCACCTTGAGGAGCGGGCCCCAGGCAGCCGAGCCCCGAGCGCACCCGTTACAGCCAAGAAGTGGCCCGTTACACCGGGGTGGCCCGACGGGCGACGCAGTCCGCCAGGTGGTCGTCGACGAGGCCGCACGCCTGCATGAGTGCGTACGCCGTCGTGGGGCCGATGAAGCGCAGTCCACGCTTCTTGAGGTCCTTGGAGAGGGCCTTGGACTCGTCCGTGACCGCCGGTACGTCCCCGATGGTGCGCGGCGCGGGGCGGGAGTCCGGGTCCGGCGCGTACGACCAGATCAGGGCGTCGAGCTCGCCGGCCGGCCAGTCCGCGAGCACGCGTGCGTTGGCCAGGGTCGCCTCGATCTTGGCGCGGTTGCGGATGATCCCGGGGTCGGCGAGGAGGCGCTCCTGGTCGGCGTCGGTGAAGGTGGCCACGGACGCGATCTTGAAGTCGGCGAAGGCCCGCCGGAAGCCCTCACGGCGGCGCAGGATCGTGATCCAGGACAGCCCGGACTGGAACGCCTCCAGCGCCAACCGCTCGAACAGCGAGTCGTCCCCGTGAACCGGCCGGCCCCACTCCTCGTCGTGGTACGTGACGTACTCCTCGGTGGACAGGCCCCACGGGCAGCGCAGCCGCCCGTCAGGACCCGCAACGGCACGGCCGCTCATCGCCCCTGATCCTCTCCGGGCCCGGGCTCCTCGTCGAAGCCCTCGTCGAAGTCCTCGTCAAAGTCCTCGTCAAAGTCCTTGGCATGGTCCTTGTCGAAGAACCCGGGCCGCTCCGGCCGCTCGAACCGCTCCGGCCGCTCGAACCGGCCCGGCCGCTCGAACCGGCCCGGCCGCTCGAACCGGCCCGGCCGTTCGAACCGGCCCGGCTGCGGCTCGTCGAACAGCTCGGGCGGGCTGACCGCCGTCGCCTGCTGCCCGGCCAGGGCCGACTCCAGCTCGGCGATCCGCGCGTCCCGCTCCGCGAGCTCCGCGCCGAGCCGGCCGAGCACCTCGTCGACGTCCGCCATCCGGTAGCCCCGCGCCGTAACGGGCAGGCGCAGTGCCTCGACATCGGCACGTCCCACCGGACGCGTCACCGGCAGCGGGTCCACCAGCTGCTCGGGCGCCGCTTCCGGAAGGACCGCACTCTCACCGCCGCCGACCACCGCGAGGGTGACCGCGGCGACCACCACGACCATCGCGATCAGCAAGAACCAGAACACAGCGAGCCTCTCCCCGGGGCAGGAAACCGTCTGCTGCCGATCGTGCCATGCGCCACCGACAGTTAAGGTCGCAGGCGAACGATCGCGAGGAGGAAACGGCGGATGCAGGGTATGCACAGCGGGGCTCTGCGGCTGGGGCGGCGTGAATTCGACGCCCAGGAGCCGGTGATCATGGCGATCGTGAACCGGACCCCGGACTCCTTCTACGACCAGGGTGCGACGTTCCGCGACGAGCCCGCACTCGCCCGCGTCGAGCAGGCGGTGTCCGAGGGCGCCGCCATCATCGACATCGGTGGCGTGAAGGCCGGTCCCGGGGAGGAGGTCACGGCCGAGGAGGAAGCGCGCCGTACGGTCGGTTTCGTCGCCGAGGTGCGCCGTCGCTTCCCGGATGTGGTGATCAGCGTCGACACCTGGCGGCACGACGTGGGCGAGGCGGTCTGCGAGGCGGGCGCGGACCTGCTGAACGACGCGTGGGGCGGCGTGGACCCGAAGCTGGCCGAGGTGGCGGCCCGGTACGGGGTGGGCCTGGTGTGCACCCACGCGGGCGGCGCGGAGCCGCGGACCCGGCCGCACCGGATCGCCTACGACGACGTGATGGCGGACATCCTGCGGGTGACGACCGGACTGGCCGAACGGGCGGCGGCGCTCGGTGTGCGCCGGGACGCGATCCTCATCGACCCCGGTCATGACTTCGGGAAGAACACCCGGCACTCGCTGGAGGCGACCCGGCGGCTCGGCGAGATGGTGGAGACGGGCTGGCCGGTGCTGGTCTCGCTGTCGAACAAGGACTTCGTGGGCGAGACCCTCGACCGGCCGGTGAAGGAGCGGGTGATCGGCACACTCGCGACGACCGCGGTGTCGGCGTGGCTCGGCGCGCAGGTCTACCGCGTCCACGAGGTCGCGGAGACCCGGCAGGTGCTGGACATGGTGGCGTCGATCGCGGGCCACCGGCCCCCGGCGGTCGCCCGCCGGGGACTGGCCTGAGCCGCGGATCCCAAGGCCGAAGCCAGGGCGGAATCCGAAGGCCTAGGCCTCGAAGCCCTCGAAGGGGAGCTGGGCGGGCGGGCCGGTCTCCTTCGTGACCAGCGCGACCGCCTCTTCCACGTCGTCCGTGACGTGGAAGAGCAGCAGGTCACGCTCGGACGCCTTGCCATGGGCGACCACGGTGTCACGCAGCCACTGCACCAGGCCGCTCCAGTACGCCGAACCGAAGAGCACGATGGGGAAGCGGGTCACCTTGCGGGTCTGGACGAGGGTGAGGGCCTCGAAGAGCTCGTCCAGCGTGCCGAAGCCTCCGGGCAGGACGACGAAGCCCTGCGCGTACTTCACGAACATCGTCTTGCGGACGAAGAAGTAGCGGAAGTTCACGCCGATGTCGACGTGCGGGTTGAGCCCCTGCTCGAAGGGCAGCTCGATACCGAGCCCGACGGAGATGCCCCTGGCCTCCCGGGCGCCCCGGTTCGCGGCCTCCATCGCGCCGGGCCCGCCACCGGTGATCACGGCGAAGCCGGCCTCGACGAGCGCCCTGCCGATACGGACCCCCGCTTCGTACTCGGCAGTGCCGGGCCCGGTCCTCGCGGAGCCGAAGACGCTGATCGCACTGGGCAGTTCGGCGAGGGCTCCGAAGCCCTCCACGAACTCCGACTGGATGCGCATGACCCGCCAGGGATCGGTGTGCACCCACTCGGAGTCCCCCTCGGTGTCCAGCAGGCGCTGGTCCGTGGTGCCGGGCTGGATCTGATCTCTGCGGCGCAGCACCGGTCCCAGCCGCTGTTCCTCCGGCTGCCGTGCTTCGTCGGGGTTGCCCATGACCTGCTCCCTCCGCTGCGGTGCTCGTTCGAGGTCAGAGTAGGTCGACGGAGATGGACGGGAGCGAAATTCCGGTGGTCGGACAGTGCGGGGCCGGACGGCAGGCGGCCGGGCAGGGCGGGATCGGACCGTGAGCGGTCAGCCAGGGCCAGGTCAGGCCGTGAGCCAGGACCAGGTCAGGCGATCACCCAGGGCCAGGTCAGGCGGTGAGCCAGTCCCGGAGTCGGTTCTCGCAGTGCGTGATCTTGTCGATGGCCACGTGTTCGTCGCGCTTGTGGGCGAAGAGAGCGTCTCCGGGTCCGTAATTGACCGCCGGGACACCCAGCGCGCTGAACCGCGAGACGTCGGTCCAGCCGAACTTGGGCTGCGCGGTGCCGCCGACCGCCTCCATGAAGGCGGCGGCCGCCGGGTGGGAGAGCCCGGGAAGCGCCCCGCCCGTGTGGTCGTCGACGGTGAACTCGGCGACTCCGCAGTCCGCGAAGACCTCGCGGACGTGCGCCTCCGCCTCGGCCATGCTGCGGTCCGGCGCGTAGCGGTAGTTGATCACCACGGTGCATTCGTCGGGGATGACATTGGTGGCGACGCCGCCCTCGATCCCCACGGCGTTGAGGCCCTCGCGGTACTCGAGCCCGTCGATCACCGGGCGGCGCGGCTCGTACGCGGCGAGGCGGGCCAGGATCGGCCCGACGGCGTGAATGGCGTTGGAGCCCATCCAGCTGCGCGCGGAGTGTGCGCGCTCCCCCGTCGTACGGAGATGGACCCGCAGCGTGCCCTGGCAGCCGCCCTCGACCTGGGCGTCGGACGGCTCCAGCAGCACAGCGAAGTCGCCCTCCAGCCAGTCGGGGTGGGCGTCGGCCACATGCCCCAGACCGTTGAGGTGTGCGGCGACCTCTTCGTTGTCGTAGAAGACGAAGGTGAGGTCGCGGTTGGGCGCCGGGACGGTCGCGGCGATCCGCAGCTGGACGGCGACGCCCGACTTCATGTCCGAGGCGCCGCAGCCCCAGAGGATGCCGTTCTCGTCCAGCTCGGAGGGGACGTTGTCGGCGATCGGCACGGTGTCGATGTGCCCGGCGAGGACGACCCGCTCGGCGCGGCCCAGGTTCGTGCGGGCGACGACGTTGTTGCCGTGCCGGTCGACGGTGAGATGCGGGAGGGCGCGCAGCGCCTGCTCGATCGCGTCGGCGAGGGCCTTCTCGTCGCCGCTGACCGACGGGAAGTCGACGAGGCGAGCGGTGAGCTCCGGGGCGTCCAGGGTGAGGTCGAGCGCGGTTTCGGGCATGGCTCCGACCCTAGCGCCCCGTACGCCGGGCCTCCGGCCGGCCTGTGGCGGGAACCGGCCGTCCGCCGGCCGGTCGCGGGAACCAGCCGGTCCGGCTCCTTCGTCCCGGCCCGGCCGACCCGGCGCACAGGGCCGGGGAGGGCTGCCGCCGCGCTCCAGTACGGTGGGCCCGTGACCGAGACCGCCTCCCCCGTCCGGCGCGGCCGCCTCTTCCGTATCGCGGCCGCGCTCGCCGTGCTGCTGGCGCTGGTCGCGTACGTGGTCGTGCAGTACGTGAGCGGGGGCGGCGGCGCGCCGCGGTGCGTGGTGCGCTCCGCCGAGAGCCCGGGCTCCGGTGCCGGCACCTCGTACGAGCTCAGCCCGGAGATGGCCGCCAACGCCGCCACGATCTCCGCCGTGGGCACGACCCGGGGGATGCCGGAGCGTGCGGTCACCATCGCGCTGGCGACGGCCCTGCAGGAGTCCGCGCTGCGCAACATCAACCATGGTGACCGGGACTCGCTCGGCCTCTTCCAGCAGCGCCCCTCCCAGGGCTGGGGCAGCGCCAAGCAGATCCGCGACCCCGTCTTCGCCGCCGGCAAGTTCTACGACCACCTCGCCGAGGTGCCCGGCTACTCGCGGCTGCCCCTGACGGTGGCGGCCCAGCGCGTCCAGCGCAGCGGTTTCCCCCAGGCCTACGCGAAGCACGAGCCGGACGCCTCGCTGCTCTCCGCCGCGCTCACCGGCCGCGCCTCCGCCTCCCTGACCTGCACGGCGCGAGTCTCCGCGGAGCCCGGCGACCCGGCGAAGCTCCGCTCGGAGCTCGTGCGCTCCTTCGGCCCCGGGGTCCTTCCCGCGGCCGGCGGTACGGGGCGCGCGGGCGCGCCCCGCCCGGCCGAGCTGACGGTGCCGGTGAACGCGACAGCGGCCACGGGCGCGGGCGGCGCGGACAGCCGCGGCTGGGAGCTGGCCCACTGGGCGGTGGCCAAGGCCGCGGAACTCCGGATCGCCGAGGTCTCGTTCGGCGGCAAGGTCTGGAGCGTGGACGAGGCCGACGAGGGCTGGCAGGCGGCGGATTCCGGCGCCGAGGCACCGGACGCCGGGGCGGTCCGGATCCGCGTCGCGCCGTAGCGGCCCTCACTCCGCATTCCGCATTCCACATTCCACATTCCGCATCGTGCAACCGTCCGAGTCGCCACTCACCCGAGTTACTCGGTACGCGTCCCGGCGATGTTTTTCCAGCTTGTTCGGAGCCATTCGAAGCGGTTCATCAATTCCCCTGCGGCACAAGGGAAGTGACGGTTCAGCAGACTGTCCGCACCCGCATCGTTCGCCCGTTTTTGTCCGAAGCCGATAATGCGATGCATTGCGAACTCTTTACCTTGGCTCACCGCAACCTTCCCGGGCCCACGAGCGGTTGTCAGTGCGTCCGATCGCCGGACAGTCACCACAGCACGACCCCAATCGTTCTCTCGTCGAAGGAGCACCATGTCCCTCCCCCTGACCCGCCGGATCGCCCGTGCCGCGCTGCTCGTCGCAGCCGGCGCAGCTCCCGTGGTCGGTGCGGCCGGCTCCGCAAGCGCCGCGGAGCTTGCGCCCGCCCAGGACCTGGGCAGCCTGACCCAGCTGGACGGCGACGCAGTCGGCACCACCACGGACGGTGCCACGCGCCAGGCGGCCGGCCTGGCGAACGAGGCCGGCGGCAAGGTGGTCGGCACGACCCTCCCGGCCGCCTCCAGCACGCTCGGCGACGCCGCCGAGTCGGGTGTCCCCGCCGCTCAGAAGACGGCCGGCGGGGCCGCCGGCACCCTGGGCGAGACCGCGGCCACCGCGACCACGCAGGGTGCGCCCGCGGTCGAGTCGCTGACCGGGGGCGGCGTCCCGGACGCGGGCAGCGCGCTGCCCGTCGGCGAGCTGCCCGCGAAGGGCCTGGTCGGCTGATTCAACGCGCCCCGAACGGGGACGCGCACCACACACGGAAGGGCCCTCGGGAGCACGACCTCC
>NZ_JBSGZO010000479.1:0-6250 GCF_053611045.1 Streptomyces sp. NPDC054841
CGGGAGGGAGTCACCGCCTGGGCGTTCGGGGCCGCCGGCCTGGGCTCCGCCCAGGGGCTGGCCGTCGCCGTTGCCTACGGACTGCTCGCGTTCGCCGCGTGCCTGCCCGGAGTCGTCGTGCTCGCCGTCGAGTGGATCGGCGGAATGCGGCGTGCGCAGGTCGAGTTCGAAGAGGGTGTCCTCGCCGAGGGCGGCCCGTCGCACCGGCGGCCGCAGCGCGTCCCGCATCAGGTCGGGGCCGGGGAAGCCGAGCCCTGGGACACCGTCGCCTATCAGGACCGGTGCCACGGTGACGTAGAGCCGGTGCAGCGCACCGTCGTGGAGGAAGCGCGACACGGTGACGCCGCCGCCCTCGACCATCACGCGGCCCAGGCCGCGGCGCCCGAGCTCGTGCACCAGGCGCCGGGGGGCGAACGCGGCGCTGTCGGGGAGGACCAGTACGTCAACGCCGGTCATGCCCTCGGTGTCCGCAGCATCGCGCCCGCACTCGCTGTCGGCGCTCACCACCCAGAGGGTCGGCGCCGCACCGTCGGTGAACACCTGGCGTCGCATCGGCACCCGGCGGTGCGGGTCGAGGACGACACGCACCGGGTTGGGCCCGGCGCAGGCGCGGACCGTCAGCCGGGGATCGTCCGCGACAGCGGTGCCGGCGCCGACGACCACCGCGTCGGACAGTGCGCGCAGGCGGTGCAGGTGCTCCCGGTCCTGCGCTCCGGTGACGTAGTCGGCGTCGCCCTTCCGGGTCGCGATGAAACCGTCGAGACTCTGGCCCAGCTGGGCGAAGGTGAACCGGGGGCCGGCCAGGCACAGGGGGAGGTAGCGGTCGGCGAGGACGTCCGCCTCGTGCGACGCGTCCCGCCAGCGGCGCCGGCCGTCGGCGTCGCGCAGCAGCCCGACGGCCTCGGCCTCCGCCTCGGTCCGCAGTCCGAGCAGCAGGTCCCAGGCTCCCGGCGCGTCGAGCGTGCGGGCGCGCCGCCCCGCTTCGGCCCCGCTCATCGGGTGCCCCGCGAGGCCGGGTCCGGGGACTGCTCCGGGTCCAGGAGCGAGAAATACCCGGAGAACGAATCGACGAGTCCGGCCAGCAATTCCTTTCCCTTCTCGGCAGTTGCCAAGGACGGACGGCCGACGACTCCGGTCGCGGTGTAGGCCCGCATCCCGAGAGTGAGCAAATGCCGTCGGTCGTCGGCGACGAAATCGGAGGTCATATGTCCGGAGGGGACGAGTTCCGGGTCCTCGTGCAACAGGATGGAGGTCTCGACTTCACCCGCGTGCATATCGCTGTGGGAGGGCGTCTGTACGCCGGCCCGGTCCCTTGCCGCGTTCCAGTCGTCCGAGCCGGGGAAAAGCGCCATGCGCGTGCCGCTGCCCACGGACTCC
Source organism: Streptomyces sp. NPDC054841 (assembly GCF_053611045.1). Classification (NCBI taxonomy): domain Bacteria; kingdom Bacillati; phylum Actinomycetota; class Actinomycetes; order Kitasatosporales; family Streptomycetaceae; genus Streptomyces; species Streptomyces sp. NPDC054841. The sequence goes on from NZ_JBSGZO010000479.1 coordinate 1,378, forward strand.
TGCACGACGTTGCGCAGAACGTAGTTCCCGCCGTGCCCGTTGATCAGAACCAGTGCGGCGACACCGGAGCGGCGGAGCGATTCCGTGATGTCCCGGACGACGGCGTGGAGGGTCGCGGCGGACATGCTGACGGTGCCCGGCCAGTCGGCGTGCTCGTGCGAGCAGGAGACGGTCAGCGGAGGCAGCCGGAGGACCGGATACGCTGCGGCGATCTCCCTGGCGACGGCGCAGGCGATGATGGTGTCGGTCATCAGGGGGAGGTACGGTCCGTGCTGCTCAAAACTGCCCACGGGCAGAACGGCGACCCGGGCCCGCGCCGCCCCCGCGTCCTCCGTCGTCTCCAGCGGCAGAAGTCCCCATTCCGGCGGTCGCGCATACGGGCCACTCATGTCCCCGACCCTTTCTTGCCCGGCTCTATTCCTAGTGGCCCGAGTTGTCCTGCTCGAACACCCTTGAACAGAAGGACCAGTTGAGATATTTCGATTGATTTCATGTTCCGGCCAGAGACTACCCGACAGGATCCACCCATGACAGACACCTATGTCGCCCCGCACACAGAGGTTCGTTCCCTGGATGTCGAACGCAGGGCAACGGTCCAGCTTTCCACCCGTTACGGCGTTTTTCGCGCCGTCGGCTACCTGGACCTCAGTCGCGGGGACGAACAAATGGCGTTGGTGTACGGCGACGTCGAAGGCGACGACGTACTGGCCCGGGTGCACTCGGAGTGCCTGACCGGGGACGCCTTCGGGTCCCGGCACTGCGAGTGCGGGGACCAACTGGACGCGGCGCTGCGCGCGATCGTGAGCGAGGGGCGTGGTGTGCTCCTCTATCTCCAGGGGCACGAGGGCCGGGGAATCGGCCTGCTGGCGAAGCTCCAGGCGATGCAGCTCCAGGCGGAGGGACTGGACACCGTCGAGGCGAATCTCGCTCTCGGGCTCCCGGCCGACGCCCGCGACTACCGGGTGGCGGCGGACATGCTCCACGACCTGGGGGTGCGTTCCGTACGGCTGATGTCGAACAACCCGGACAAGCGCGACGCGCTGCTCCAGCACGGTGTCGAGGTCTCCGAGCAGGTGTCGCTGCTCACCCCGCCGCGCGAGGAGAATCTCGCCTATCTGCGGACGAAGCGGGAGCGGTTCGGCCACCATCTTCCGCACCTGGACCGTGTGACGGCCGGCTCCTCGCCGGATCCCGGCCCAGTGCCAACTGCAGCGACTTGATTCCGTTGATGAAGTTGGAGACCAGCCGCCGGGGCGGTGCGGCCAGGGTGAGCGGTGGCAGCACCTCCCGTGCCTCCTCCTGCAGCACGCGCAGCTGGAGGCGGGCGAAGTGCGCGCCGAGGCAGACGTGCGGGCCGTTCCCGAAGGACACGTGCGGGTTCGGCGAGCGGGACAGATCGAGGCGGTAAGGGTCGGCGAAGGCGCGCTCGTCGTAGTTGGCCGAGGCGTGGAAGACGACGACCTTGTCGCCCCTGCACACGTCCTGCCCGCCGAACGTGAGGTCACGGGTCGCCGTCCGGCGGAACGACAGCACGGGCGGGTGCCAGCGCAGCAGTTCGTCCACTGCGGTGTCCACCGCCACCTCCCCCGCCCGCAGCCGCCGCTGCTCGTCCGGGTGCTCGGCGAGCGCCAGGAGCCCGCCGGGCGCGGCGCTGCGAACGGTGTCGTTCCCGGCGACGGTGAGCAGGAAGAAGAACATCTCCAGTTCGGCGTCGGAGAGTCCGGAAGCGGCGATCGACGTCATGACGTCGTCTGCGGGGTTGCGGCGCTTGTACGCCGCGAGTTCCTGGGCGTAGTCGAACATCTCCCGCAGCATCGCGGGTGAGCGCGGATTGACCGGTCTCCCGTCCGCACCCAGTACCGGCGGTTCGTCCGGGTCCTGGTAGGCGATGACGCGTTCGGTCCACTTCAGCAGCAGGGCGCGGTCGCTCTCCGGCACGCCGAGCAGATCGGCGAGGTTGAGCAGGGCGTAGTCGTCGGTGACGGTGGCGACGAGGTCGACGACGGGGCCCGCCGCGCGGGCGGTTTCGAGCAGCTCGCGGGCTCGGTCGCGGGCAGCGGCGGCGAAGCGGTCGATGCGGGCGGGGGTGAAGGCGCGGCTGACGAGACGCCGCAGCCGGCCGTGGCCGGGCGGGTCCTGGTTGAGCATCATGCGGCGGATGAAGGGCAGATCCGCCGGGTCGGGATCGCGGATCTGGGTCGCGCCGAGCCAGGACGAGAAGTTCGCCGAGTCCCTGAGCACGCGGACGACACCGCCGTGCCGGGTGACCGCCCAGAAGCCGGGCCCCGCGGGCCAGCCCAGCACCTCGTACTCCTCCTGCCAGGCCACCGGATGATAGGCGCGCAGCTCGCGGAACGCGTCGTGGGGCAGCCCGGCCGCATAGCGCCGCGGGTCGAAGACGTCGGGGACGGCCGGGGTGCTCATATGTCGGCCCGCAGGAAGTCCTCGACGGTACGGATCAGCTGGAGCGGTGTCTCGTCCATGGCGTGGTGTCCCGCGGCGGCCAGTTCGGCGAGTTCGCCCCGCAGGTACGACCGCAGCCAGGTCTCCCGCATCAGGTCGGCGCTGATGGCCGGGTCGAGAGCTCCGACGACGGCGAGTGCCGGGACGGTTGAGCCCTCGATGTCGGTATGGAAGTCCTCGACGGCCCAGGAGTCGAGCCAGGCGCGGAACGCCTTGGGGTCGCTGCGGTCCACGGAGCGCCGCATCATGCGGTCGAGCCAGGCGGTGGGCCGTACCGAGCCGGTGGTGAGGTCGATGATGGTGCGGCGGTTGGCCGGACGGTCGGCGGCGTCCGCGAAGAGCCCCCACTGGTCGGGCGGCATCGGCAGCCCGTGGGCCGGCACGGGCGAGATCCCGACGAGCCGCCGCACCCGGCCGCGTGCGAGGACGGGCACGCGCTGGACGACGGCCCCGCCCATGGAGTGGCCGATGAGCGAGAAGCGGTCCCAGCCGAGGTGTCCGGCGAGCGCGAGCACGTCCTGGGCACCCTCCTTCGTGGTGTAGGCGCCGGGCGTGCCCCTGGCCTCCCCGTAGCCACGCAGATCGACGAAGGCGTACGTGAACGACTCCAGGTCGAGGTCGGACCGCAGGGAGGCGTAGGCGTCGCGGTCGGCGAGCCAGCCATGGACGGCGACGACGTGGTGCGGGCCGTCACCGAGCAGCGTGTGCGGGAGCACGAAGGGGGTCACGTCTTCTCCGTTCGCGGGCAGCGGAGTGAAGGGACTGCGGTCGTACGCCACCACGGTGTACCGGAGCCGACGGAATCGCCAGGGTGCAGAACCGGCGCACTGTCGGACATGTCACATGCGTCAGCAGCGGAAATTCCCGGCATATAGGCAACCCGGGCCTTCGCCTCCCCCTCTCCACCTGCGAGAGAGATCGTCACGGAGGTTTTGAGTTGAGCCGCAGCCGCGTCCGTATGCGCCCGCACACCCCGCTCGCCCGCCCTGCCCGCGCCGCCGCCACAGCGGGAGTCACGGCCGGAGTCACGGCCCTGGCGGTGGCTCTCACCGGGTGTTCCGGGGCCTCCGGCTCGGACGCGAAGGCCGGGGACGCCGAAGGGAAGCCGCGCACCGCCATCACAGTGAATCTGCAGGGCAAGCAGGCCAAGGCGGGTGAGCCGGTACGGGTGACGCTCGCGGCGGGAAAGCTGAAGAAGGTCACGGTCACCGACTCCAAGGGCGGCAGGCTCGAGGGCGCGGTCGCCGCCGACGGCCGCACCTGGACCTCGGCCCGTAAGGCCGCACCGGGCACCACCTATGCGGTCGAGGCGCGGGACGACAAGGGCGGCACGGCGACCGCGGGCTTCGCCACCGCCGCCGCGGACAAGGTCAACAAGCTGACGCTGGTGCCGGGCAAGAACTCCACCGTCGGGATCGCCCAGCCGCTGTCGATCGTCTTCGACCACCCGGTGAAGAACAAGGCGGAGGTCGAGAAGCACCTCAAGGTGACCACGTCGGACAACACCCAGGGTTCGTGGGGCTGGATGGAGGACTGGTCGGGCAAGGACCGTGTGGACTGGCGGCCGAAGGACTACTGGAAGCCGGGCACCAAGGTCACGCTGGGCGCCGAGCTGAACGGCATCGACTCGGGCGCGGACGGCGGCTGGTTCGTCCGCGACTACGCCACCGGCTTCACGGTCGGCAAGCAGCAGCTGGTGAAGGTCGACCTCGACAACCACCGGCTGAAGCTCTACCGGGACGGAACGCAGATCAAGGACGTCCCGATGTCGGCCGGAACCCCCGGCGGCGAGAAGGCCTCCTGGCGCGGCACGGCCGTGCTGATGGCGAAGGAGGGCACGATCAACATGAACTCCGAAACGGTCGGGCTCGGTGACGCCTACGACAAGATGGTCGACTACTCGATGCGGCTGACCTGGTCGGGTATGTACGCGCACGCCGCGCCGTGGAACGCCGCGTACTTCGGCAACGCCAACCGGAGTTCGGGCTGCGTGGGGATGAGCGACGCGAACGCGTCGGCGGTCTACGGAGAGGTCCAGGTCGGCGACCCGTTCGAGATCACCGGCGGCGACGCCAAGGGCACCATCGCCCTCAACAACGGCTACGGCGAGTGGAATCTGAGCTGGGCCGAATGGCAGGCGAAGAGCGCCCTGCGCTGAACTCCCGCCGGTTTCCGGCCAGTCCCCGCCGCCCCCCGTCAGCCCTACGCCGAACTCCCGCCGAACTCCTGCTGACAGCACGTCCAATATCGTTACCGTCGCGTAACTTACCGACCAGTTACCTAAGGTAAGCCCGGCAGGTTACCGTCGGGTCACTTTAGGACTGATATGAGTCAGGAGTGAGCGATGGGACACCCCCACAAAGCCCTGCGCACCTCGACGACCGCGACGGTCTCGGCCGCGCTGCTGGCC
>NZ_JBSGZO010000480.1:0-6236 GCF_053611045.1 Streptomyces sp. NPDC054841
GTGACGAGACCCTCATCGCCGGCGCCGACGCCCTCCTCCTCCAGCTCGAACTCCCCCTCAGCGGCGTGATCGCCGGTGCCGAGGCCGCCCGCCGCCACGGGGTGCGGACCATCCTCACCCCGGCGCCCGCGCAGCCCTTGCCTCCCGAACTGCTCGTCGCCACCGACCTGTTGGTGCCGAACGAGCACGAGGCCGCCGCTCTCGCCGGCACCGCCGACCCGCACGCCGCCGCCGAGGCGCTGCTCCGCCAGGTGCCCGAGGTGGTGATCACCCTCGGTGCCGCGGGCAGCCTCTACGCCGCCCGCGGCGCGGAACCCGTCACGGTCCCGGCCCCCCGCGTCCGCGCCGTCGACACGACCGCCGCGGGCGACACCTTCGTCGGAGCCCTCGCGGTGGCCATCGTCGAGGGCAGGCCGATGCCCGCCGCGATGGCCTGGGCCTCCGCGGCCGCCGCGCTCTCCGTCCAGCGCCCGGGCGCCTCGTCCTCCATGCCGTACCGCACCGAGATCGACGCGGGAACGGAGGGCGTGACGACCGGCCGGTAGCCGCCGTCCCCGTACCGCTGTCGCCGCACGAACACGAGCAACGAGTCCCGAGCCCCGAGCCCACGCAAAGCCCCGCAGGAGCCTCGCAAGGAGCCCCCATGCACGACCCCGACGCCGACGGTGTCGCCGCCCGCCAGCACGCCGGAGACGGTCCGCTCGCCGGACTGCGCGTCCTCGATCTCGCCACTCTCTTCGCCGGCCCGCTCGCCGCGACGATGCTCGGTGACTTCGGCGCCGACGTCATCAAGGTCGAACACCCCCGTAAACCGGACCCGTCACGCGGTCACGGTCCCGACAAGGACGGTGTCGGCCTGTGGTGGAAGCTGCTCGGCCGCAACAAACGCACCATCACGCTCGATCTGTCCACGCCGGGCGGCCGCGAGACCCTGCTCCGGCTCGCCGCCACCGCCGACGTCGTCATCGAGAACTTCCGCCCCGGCACTCTGGAGAAGTGGCGGCTCGGCTGGGAGGAGCTCTCCTCGGCCAACCCCCGTCTCGTCCTGGCCCGGGTCACCGGCTTCGGTCAGTTCGGCCCGTACTGCCACCGCCCCGGCTTCGGCACCCTCGCCGAGGCGATGAGCGGCTTCGCCGCCATCACCGGCGAACCCGACGGTCCGCCCACACTCCCTCCTTTCGGCCTCGCCGACTCGATCGCCGCACTCGCCACCTCCTACGCCGTCATGACCGCGCTGACCGCCCGCGCCGCCACCGACCGAGGCCAGGTCGTCGACATGGCCATCATCGAACCCATCCTCACCGTCCTCGGCCCGCAGCCCATCTGGTACGACCAGCTCGGCTACGTCCAGCCGCGCACCGGCAACCGCACCGGCAACAACGCCCCGCGCAACACCTATCGCGCGGCCGACGGCACCTGGCTCGCCGTCTCCACCTCCGCGCAGTCCGTCGCCGAACGCGTCGTGCGGCTGGTCGGCCGGCCCGAGCTGGCCCGCGAGCCGTGGTTCAGGTCCGGCAGCGGCCGGGCGGAGCACGCCGACGTACTCGACGAGGCGGTAGGCGGCTGGATCGCCCGCCACAACCGTGACGAGGTGCTCGCCGCGTTCGACAAGGCGGAGGCCGCGGTAGCCCCCGTCTACGACATCCGCGACGTCATGAACGATCCCCAGTACCGCGCGCTGGACAGCGTCACCGAGGTCCCCGACGCGGAACTCGGTCCGATCCGTATGCAGAACATCCTCTTCCGCCTCTCCGAGACTCCTGGTGGCATCCGCTGGGCCGGCCGGCCGCACGGCGCGGACACGGAAGCCGTCCTCACCGAACTCGGGCTCACGACTGCCCGCATCGCCGCCCTGCGCAGCGAAGGCGCGCTATGACCCCGCTGGCTGTCACCCCCCGGGGCCTCCGCCCCCGAGGCCTTCCGCTCACCTGGCTGTACGCCCCCGGAGACCGGCCCGAAGTCGTCCAGAAGGCCCTGTCCTCCGGGGCCGACATCGTGATCGTCGACCTCGAGGACGCAGTCGCACCGCACCGCAAGGCGTACGCCCTCGAAGCGACCGCCGAACTTCTCACCTCCCCCCAGCCCGTACCGGTCCATGTCCGCATCCACGCAGAGCGGGACATCACCGCGCTGGCCCCCCTGCCCGGCCTGTCGGCTCTGCGTATCCCCAAGGTGGCACACGCCACTGACATCCGGGGTCCGGCGAAGCTGGCACCGGGGACGGAGCTGTACGCGCTGCTCGAATCGGCGGGGGGCGTCGAGCACGCCTACGCCATCGCGACCGCCGATCCCGCCGTACGCGGGATCGCGCTAGGCGAGGCGGATCTCCGCGCGGACCTGGGGGTACGCAACGACACCGGCCTCGACTGGCCGCGCAGCCGCATCGTGGTCGCGGCCCGCGCGGCCGGACTCGCCCCGCCGACGCAGTCGGTGTACCCGGACATCCGTGACCTGGACGGCCTCGCGGCCTCCTGCGCCCATGGCCGCGCTCTCGGCTTCATGGGTGACGGCGGCGGGGGCGGCCACCGGTGCGGGAGCCGCCGGGGCCGGCGGCGCGGCGGTGACGCCGAGGAGCAGAGCGGCCACGACGGCTCCGACTCCGCCGAGCGAGCGCAAACAGAAACGTGCCGGTCTCATGGGGATCTCCACGGGAGGGGACTGGCAGGAAACTTTCCTAACTGTTTCTGGATAGCAGCCTCGCACAGAGCCTCGCAAGGGTCATGACAAGAGACGGAGTTCAGCCCGTTGACCGTGCTCTCCGGCGTCGTCTTGCCGGTCCCGGCGCGTGTGCGTCCCGCTCCGGCCGCGCCTAGCGTGGACCCATGATCCGGTTCGAGCAGGTCAGCAAGGTCTACCCGGACGGTACGACCGCCGTGGACGACCTGTCCTTCGAGGTTGCCGAGGGAGAACTGGTCACCCTGGTGGGCCCGTCCGGCTGCGGCAAGACGACCACGATGATGATGGTGAACCGGCTCATCGAGCCGTCGTCGGGCCGCATCCTCGTCGACGGCGAGGACATCTCCGGCGTCGACCCCGTCAAGCTGCGCCGCCGCATCGGCTATGTCATCCAGCAGGTCGGGCTCTTCCCGCACCGGACGATCCTCGACAACACCGCGACGGTCCCCTCGCTGATCGGCTGGAAGAAGGCGCAGGCCCGGGCACGCGCCGCCGAGCTGCTCGACCTGGTGGGACTCGACCCGTCGACATACGGCTCGCGGTATCCGGCTCAGCTCTCCGGCGGCCAGCGCCAGCGGGTGGGCGTGGCCCGCGCACTGGCGGCCGATCCGCCGGTACTGCTGATGGACGAGCCGTTCGGCGCGGTCGACCCGGTGGTGCGGGAACGGCTGCAGAACGAGTTCCTGAACCTCCAGGAGACGGTCCGCAAGACGGTGCTGCTCGTCACCCATGACATCGAGGAGGCGGTACGGATGGGCGACCGTATCGCCGTGTACGGACAGGGCCGCATCGAGCAGTTCGACACGCCCGGGGCCGTGCTCGGCGCACCCGCGACCGACTACGTCGCGCAGTTCGTCGGCGCCGACCGTGGGCTCAAGCGGCTCTCGGTCACCGAGATCGAGGCCGACGACCTGGAGCAGCCGGCGGTCGCACGCGTCGACGAGCCGGCCAAGGAGGCGTCGGCCCGGCTGCGGACCGAGGACGCCCGCTGGGCGGTGGTGCTCGGCGCCGCGGGTGACCTGCACGGCTGGGTTTCCGCGGAGGCCCTGTCCATCGCCGGGGAACAGGGCACGGTCGGTGATCTGGCGCGGCGGATGGCAGCCTGGGTGCCGCTCGGGGCACCGCTGAAGCAGGCGTTCAGCGAGATGCTGCAGCACGACGCGGGTTGGGTCGCGGTGGTGGACGGGGCCCGCTTCGCAGGGGTGCTGACCCCGGCGAAACTGCACGAGGCGCTGCGCCGTTCGGTCGACGCGGACGCGCAGGGCGTGGCGCGCGACGAGGTCGACTTCGACTCGGTGTCGGACGCCTGACACGCCGGTGAGGCCGGTCGTATGCGGGAGGCCCGGACCCGGCGCGGGCCGGGCCACCGTGGGACGGGTGAAGTGGCAGGGTTTCACCGCAGGAGCAGCCCCTTGGACTCCAGGTACTCCCTCGCGACGTCCTCGGGCAGCCGGCGCCGGCTGTCGACCTGTTCGTTGAGCCTGGCGAGGTCCGCCGTGGTGAGTACGGAGTTCAGCCTTTCCAGGGCCTTGGTGACGCCTTCGCCGCCCGCCCGTGCACGATTGACGACGGGGACGATGTAGTCGGCGTTCTGCAATCGCTTGTCGTCCTGCAGGAGCACCAGGCCGAAGTCGTCGAGGGTGGCGTCGGTGGTCGTGGTCAGGACCATCTGGTCCTGACCCGACTGGACCGCCTGTTTGGCCTGGGTGGTGCCGACGCCCTTGGGGTCGATCCCGGTGATGTCGATGCCGTACGTCTGCTTCAGCCCGGGGGCGCAGTACGGCCGCTGGACACATTCGTCGCCCGCGGCGAGGCGTACGGGCTGCTTGGACCTGCCGAGGTCGCTCAGCGTCTTCAGATGATGGATGCGAGCGAACTCCGCCGTGACGGCGAAGGCGTTCTGGTCGACCGCCTTGCCCGCGTCGAGGACCATGAGGCCGCGCGGGGTGGCGAGGGAGCGCAGCGCGGTCATGGTGGCGGTGAGGTCGGGCGTGCCGACGGCCGGCGCCCCCGGACCGTTGACCTTGGCGTTGAGCCAGTCCCCAAGGGTCGCCGCGTACTCGGGCACGACATCGATCTGGCCGCTCTCCAGGGCGGGTTCGTAGATCTCACGGTTGGTGACGGAGATGATCCGCGTGTGGTACCCGGCCTGCTCGAGCAGCAGGGCGTACATCCGGGCGAGCAGGTCGCTCTCCGTGAATCCGGCGGAGCCGATGGTCAGATGCCTGCTGTCGCCCGGCGAGGCGGTCACCTCGCCCTGGTTCTCCAGGGAGGGTCCCGTGGTGCAGCCGGTCACCGCCGGCAGGGCCGCGGCCGCAAGGAGCAGGAGGAGAAGCAGCGTACGGAGCGGCCTCATGCTCCTGTCCCCCGTGCCCACGCGGGTGCCAGCCGCTCCACGGCCACGAAGACCGCCTCGACGAGCAGCGCGAAGACGGCGACGAGGACGGCGCCGGCGACGACCTGCGGGGTGGAGGCGAGGTTGAAGCCCGCCGTGATGATCCGGCCGAGCCCGCCGCCGCCGGCGAGCGCGGCGATGGTCGCGGTGGCGACGAGCTGCACGGCGGCGATCCGTACGCCGGTGAGGATCAGGGGCATCGCGAGCGGGAGTTCCACGCGCAGCAGCATCTGGATGCCGGTCATGCCCATCCCCCGGGCGGCCCGCACGACGTCCGGGTCGACGCCGCGCATCCCCACGTACGCGTTGGTCAGCAGCGGCGGTACGGCGAACAGCACCAGGGCGATGATCGTCGGCCAGTCGCCCCAGGTGCCGATGGGGCTGAGCAGCAGCAGGACCAGTACGGCGAAGGTGGGCACGGCCCGGCCCACGTTGGAGATGTTGACGGCCAGCGCGCCGCCCTTGCCGAGGTGCCCGAGGACGAGAGCGACGGGCAGTGCGATCACGCAGCTGATCAGCAGACAGACGACGGTGAGATGGAGATGCTGGCCGAGCCGGTTCCACACGCCGTTGTCGCCCGACCAGTTGGCGGAGCTGGTCAGCCAGTCCCAGGTCTGGGCCGGCGTGTTCATGCGGCGGCCCGCCGGGACCGTCTCATCCACGGGGTGAGCAGCCGCTGGACGCCGAGGAGTACGACATCGGCGACGACGGCGATGATCACGCAGAGCACTGAGGCGGTGAGCACCTGGGCCTTGAAGTAGGTGTTCATCCCGGAGTAGATGAGGTTGCCGAGGCCGCCGAAGCCGACGATCGCGCCGATCGTGACGAGGGAGACGGCGGAGACCGTCGCGATCCGCAGCCCGGCCATCGCGGCGGGCAGGGCGAGGGGCATCTCGACGGTGAGGAGCAGGCGTACGGGACCGTAGCCCATGCCGCGTGCGGCCTGCCGGGTCTCCTCGGGCACGGAGCGCAGTCCCGCGAGGATGTTCCGCACCAGGAGGGTCAGCGAGTAGAGGACGAGGCCCGCGATCACGAGCGACGCGGACAGGCCGTACAGCGGGAGCAGCAGCGAGAACATCGCGAGCGACGGGATCGTGTAGAGGATCGTCGTCACTCCGAGCACGGGTCCGGCGGCCCAGCGCCAGCGGCGTGCCGCGACGGCGAG
>NZ_JBSGZO010000481.1:0-6234 GCF_053611045.1 Streptomyces sp. NPDC054841
CTGAGAGTTGGTCACGAACCTCGTCCGGGATGCGCATACCACACCAACGATCCCCAGCACGGGAAGCAACACCTTGTTTCCCTGCAAGCCCTTAGGGCCCCGTCACCCGTCACCTATCGCCGCCGTCGCGCCGGTGGCTCAGCAGGCAGGTCAGGGCGACCGCCGCGGCCGCCAACGCAGCGAGGTGCCGTAGCTGTCGTCGTGCGCCCGCCAGGGATTACGGGACAGCCCTTAGGGCCCCGTCACCCGTCACCTATCGCCGCCGTCGCGCCGGTGGCTCAGCAGGCAGGTCAGGGCGACCGCCGCGGCCGCGACCAGCACCGCCGCCGCGAGCGGGGCCACCGGGTGGTGCACGGTCCCGGTGCGGGAACCGGTGACCAGGCCGGTGACGGCCGCGTTCGCCGGGGAGCCGGTCAGGACCAGGGCGAGCAGCGAGGCCGACGCGGTGGCCGCGATCGACCAGCCGCGGCCGTGCAGCACCGGCCGGGTGCACAGCGCGCCTACTGCCGCGCCGGTCAGCACGCACACGGCGGCGGCGAGCAGTCCGGCGGTGGTCGCGGGCAGGAGGGGGACGGCGACGCGGTTGTCGCCGCTCATCGGTTTGCTGATCAGCGCGACGACGGCCGTGCCGGCGGCGCCCAGGAGGGCCGCCCAGCCCGCGGCCGTGGCCAGCGTGGCGAGGTGGACCCGCGGCGGGCCGGCCGCCGCTGCCACGATGTTCCGGGCGGCGGCGGGCTCCTGGTTGGCGCAGACCCGGACCAGCCAGGCGGTGACGGGCGACAGCGTGGCGGCGGCGTACCCGAGCGAGTCCAGCACGGGCTGCCCGGACTGCACACCGACGGCGAGGAAGGCCGCGTACAGGAGGACGGGCGCCAGCCAGCGCTGCGAGCGCACCAGTAGGGCGGACTGGTAGCGAATGAGCGCGCTCATGAGTACGCCTCGCGGGCCCCGGCGTCCGAAGCGGCCGGCACGGGGGCCACGGACCGTACGTGCCATGGCGGGCGGGCCGTCAGCAGTGCCCGCAGCGTCGCGTCCGAGTGGGTGTCCGGCACCTCCAGGACGGCGATGCCGTGCGTGCCGGCACCGTCCGCACCCGCACCGGCCCCCGAGCCCGAGCCCGCATCGTCCGCACCCGCACCGCGCGTGGGCGAAACCGGCAGTCCGGCGGGCAGTGCCGCTCCCGGCGGGCCCGACACGACGATGCGGACCGCTCCGGCCGCCACAGGTGAGGGCGTGACCGGCGCCGGCACCAGCCCCGTGCCCTCGACGCGATGCCCCACGTCGACCGCGCCCGCCAGCCGCCGCGGATCGTGGTCGACGAAGACGACCGTCGCTCCGGCGGCGACGCGCTGGGCGACGGCCAGGTCGAGTTCGGCGCGGGCCCCGGTGTCGAGACCTGTCCAGGCCTCGTCGAGGACCAGCAACTCCGGCGCGGCGAGCAGCGCCTGGGCCACGGCGACCTTCTGGCTGGTGCCCTTGGACAGTTCGGTCAGCGGCGTACGCGCATGGCCCGCGGCCCCGAAACGCTCCAGCCACTCACGCGCGCCGCGCTCCGCCGCACCGCGGCCGAGGCCATGGACACGGCCGACGTGGACGAGATAGCCGGTCGCGGTGAACGGCAGCGCGGCCGGGAACCGTTCGGGCACGTACGCCGTGCGCGGTCGTCCCGTGATGCGTCCCTCGGTCGGCGCGTCGATCCCGGCGAGCAGCCGCAGCAGGGTGGATTTTCCACTGCCGTTGCCGCCCTCGACCCGGACCAGCGTTCCGGCGGCCAGGTCGAGGCCGACTCCGCGCAGCACCCACGGTCCGCCCAGGCCGTAACGGCGGCCCACTCCTCGCAGTTTCAGTTCGCCGACGCCTTCTGCTGGGTCAGCTCGCTCGGCCTGACGATCACGAATCCGATCATCGCTCCCTGTCGCGCGAACATCTCCCCGTTGACGGCGTACTTGATCGACTTGGCGTTCTGGAGGCTCATTCCGGGTGCGGAAGCCTGCTGCGCCATGTTCTCGCTGGCAAAGAGATCGCTCTTCATGCGGAGCATCGTCACCCGGAGCCTTTTGTTCCGCCAACAACCGCCGACCGGGCGGCTGGCAGACTGAGCGGGTGAACAGCACCGACAGTCCCTTCCGGCAGGAGCGCACCACGCGCGACGAGGCTCCGCAGTACGTCCTTCCGCTCGTGGTCCGGATCGAGAAGACCGCTCCGCCTTCGCGTACCGACGCGCTGGAGACCGCGGCCCGCGCGGTCCTGGTCATCCTCTCGGACGAGCGCTCGCTCGGTGACGGGGAATGGGCGCAGGCGATGCGGGACTGGCAGGACGCCCGGATCCGCAAGGTGGTGCGGCGGGCGCGCGGTGCCGAGTGGCGGCGGGCCTCGGCGCTCCCCGGCATCACGGTGACGGGAGAGACCGCCGAGGTACGGGTGTTCCCGCCGGTGCCGCTGGACGGCTGGCCCAAGGAGCTGGTGAAGCTGCAGGTGTCGGGGACGGAGCTGCAGGATCCGCAGGACACGGCGGGCCCGGCCGGTGACATCGATCCCCACCAGGCCCTGATCTGGCTCAGCCCCGATCTGCACATGTCGGCCGGCAAGGAGATGGCGCAGGTCGGGCACGGGGCGCAACTGCTGTGGTGGGACATGGACGACGCCGAGCGCAAGGCGTGGCGCGAGGCCGGATTCCCGCTGGCCGTACGGACCGCGCATCCCGGCCGCTGGGCCGAACTGGCCACGAGCGGTCTGCCGACGGTGCGGGACGCGGGCTTCACGGAGATCGCGCCGGGCTCGGTCACGGTCGTGGCCGGCCGTCCTGGGCACATCTGAGGAGGACTGAACAGAACCGGGCCCTGATACGTACCTTCCAATACTGCCAAGTAGTTTGAACCGCCGGTTCGGTTGCCGGTTGATTCAGCGATACGCATAACGGCTCGGGAGGCACATTTGTTGCGGCGCATCAACGGGACAGCGCTCATCATCGCGGCGCTGGTCGCCACTGTCGGCGCGCTTGCGTTCCCCGTATGGTCCTACGCCGACCGCTCCGGAACCGGGCAGGCGAACCTCAACGCCTCGTCCGTGGCAACGCAGTGGGGCCCGCTGTCCGCTACCGACCGCGACTTCCTCGTGAAGGTCCGGCTGGCCGGCCTGTGGGAGCTGCCGGCGGGCCAGCAGGCGATCGAACGCGCGCCGAGCAAGGCCATCAAGGACGCCGGGGACCACCTCGTCGTCGGCCACACCGACCTCGACCTGCGGGCCCGTGATGTGGCGGCGAAGCTCGGCGTGGAACTGCCGAACCAGCCCAACGAGCAGCAGCAGGGCTGGCTGCGCGAGCTGTCGGCAGCGACCGGCAAGGAGTACGAGTACAAGTTCGCGAACCTGCTGCGCAACGCGCACGGCAAGGTCTTCGCCCTGATCGCCCAGGTCCGGCACACCACCCGCAACACGCTGATACGCCAGCTGGCGAGCGACGCGAACCAGACCGTCCTCGACCACATCACCATGCTCGAGGCCACCGGCCTGGTGGACTTCGACGCGATCGCCAACGAGTTCGCGGGCGGCGCGACGGCCAGCCCCTCGGGCCCGCCGCCCCCGAACGGCAACCTGCCGCCCGCGCCGACGCCGGCGGCTCCGACGGGCCAGGACCAGTCGTTCACGTCCCGGCCGTCGACGCAGCCCGGACCGCCGACCGCGGTCAACACCGACCGCCCGGCGCCGGGGGCGGGAGGCTGACGGCCGGGGCCGGACAGGCCCTTTCCGCCGCTGCTTCAAACCGTCGCCAGAGGCGATTGCCGAGCTCACGAGCCCGCTCGCGTCCGGCGGCAGCGACCGCTGAGCCGCGTTCCCCGGTCCTTCTCGCCGGCAACGGCGGAGGCGGAGAGGAGCGTCGCAGCGGCGAGGCTGCCCCAGAGGGCGGCCGGGCCGCGGGGTGCGAGAGCGGTGATGACCGCCGGGGAGACGGCGAGGCCGAAGCCCGTGGAGAGCTCGAAGCGGGCGAGGGCGCGTCCCAGGACATGGGCCGGGGCGAGGGCGGTGACGAGCGCGGTGGCGCTGCCGGCATAGATGATCTCGCCGATGGTGCAGACCACGGACACCGTGGCGACGGCCGGGGCACCCCAGCCGTGTCCCAGTGAGGTGGCCGCGAGGAAGCCGAGGTAGGACGCGGCGAGTACCACCCCGGCGAGAGCCAGCACGCTCCGCCGGGGGAATCGGGACATCAGGACGGTGACCGGAACCTGCAGGGTGACCACCAGCACCGTGTTGGCCACGAAGATGGCTGCCGACCACACCGGGGATGCGTGCATCTGTGTCACCAGGACCAGGGGGAGCGCGATTTCGGGGACGTTGAGGCAGAAGACGTAGACCACGTTGGCGGCCAGCAGCGCGCGCATCCGGGGCGCGGACGCGTCGGTGTCCTTGGCCGGGGTGGTCGGGGTAGCGGGGGTGGCGGCCGGATGCGCGTGCAGGTGGACCGACCAGGCCAAGGCCGCCGCAGCGAGATAGGCGAGCCCGGTGACGGCTGCCAGCGCCTGCAATGCGGTGGTGCCGCCCGCCAGGCATGCGGTGGCGAGGAGCGCGCCCACGCCCAGGCCGGCGTTGCGCAGGGCGCGGCCTCCCGCGAGAGCGGTGTCGCGTTCCCGGCCGTGGGCGACCGTGGCCACGAGAGCTGCGTGGGCGGCCGGCCATGCCTGGTTGCCGATGCCGAGGAAGAGCGCCGCCGTCGCGAACAGCCAGACGTGCCCCGCCGGGGCGGCCAGCAGCAGTGCCACGCCCAGCACCCGCACCAGCATCGACGCTGCCACGACCGTGCTGCGTGCGCCCCGGTCCAGCCATCGGCCCACCGCGGGCATGCACACCAGACCCACGACGACGCCGACCGTCATGGCGATGCCGGTGGCCGGCGCGGACAGCCTCAGCACCATCACCCCGTAGAGCAGCAGAAAGGGCCGCAGCAGGCCGGTGCCGAGCGCGTCCACGGCCAGGGCGACGGCATAGCGGGGGCCTCCGGAGGCACGGACGAGGGCGCGGGGCTGGATCTTGGTGGTGGTTGCCATGGCGTCAACGGTGCGTTCGGCCGCCGGGCCTGCTACGTCGGTTGACGCACACCGTCAACCGACGCCGTCGCCGGCCGTCCGGTCAGGGATGCTGAGGGGATGACGTTGAGGATCGACATCAGCGGCCTGCCGTCCGAGCGACTGCGGTTCGCCGCCTCCCCGCTGGCCGAGCTGACCGCGATGCTGCACGTGCTGGCCGAACCCGGGCATCATCCGCAGCTCACCGGCTGGGCCGGGGATGTCTGGGCCGGGCTGCGGCCGGAGCTGGCCGAGCGGCTCAGGGAGGCGGAGTTCCTCTGGCGTTCCTCACAAGCCGACTTCCTGCTCCCCGCCCGGCCCAGGCCGACCCTCGCCGAGGAGTTGGACGACGTGGACCGGATCGACGACGAAACGTATGTGACCGCCGCGCTCGTCACCACGTGCGGCAGCAACCGGGTCCGCTTCGCCGCGCCGTCGCCGCTCACCGACGCGACTGCGCGCGAGCGGGCCCTGGACCTGGCCCAGGCCCGCGGGGCGCGGCAAGAGGCCTTCGCGGAACGGCTGCTCGCGGACCCGGGCGCTGTGCGGGCGCGGGTGCGCCACACCCTCGAACAGTGCGCCGAGGCCTTCTTCGACGCCGCCTGGGCGGGCGTCGCCGTGCAGGTCGCCACCGACCTGCGCCTGAAGAACGACCTGCTGCAGCGCCAGGGCATCGGGGCGGCCCTCGCATCGGTCTCCGGCGCAGTCACCCTGGCTCCGGACGGCGACTGCATCATCGTGGACAAGCTGCAGGACAAGGCGACCGCCGCCCACGGCACCGGAGTCACCTTCATCCCCAGTGTCTTCGGCAGCCCGCACCTGGTGGTGGTCCACGCGCCCGGGTGGCAGCCGGTGGTGCAGTACCCCGTGGCCGAGCCGAGTCCATCAGAGCCGGTATCGCTGGAAACGGTGACACTGCGGCTGGAGGCACTCGCACATCCGGTACGGCTGCGGCTGCTGCGCACCCTGGCCCGCGGCCCGCACACCACCGGCGAGCTGGCCCACGCCTGGGAACTGTCGCCCCCGGAGGTTTCCCGCCACCTCGCCGTCCTGCGCCGCGCGGGCCTGCTCACGGCCCGGCGACACGGTCGTTATGTCCGTCACACCCTCAATCTGCCCGATCTGACGGCGCTGGGCGCCGACTTGCTGGCGGCCGTACTGCGCTGAGTGGTCC
>NZ_JBSGZO010000482.1:0-6229 GCF_053611045.1 Streptomyces sp. NPDC054841
GGGGTTGCCCAGCAACCCGGCCGGTGTCCGCGTGGCAGGCGAACAGCGAACAGCGAACAGCGAACAGCGAATGGCGAATGGCGAACGGCTGACGTCCCGGGCGCGTCAGGTCGTCGCCCGCGCCTCCGCGGGCTGCGTGTCCGTCGTCCGCGCCGGCAAAGTCTCCGGCAGCAGCGCGAAGCACCCGAAGCTGAGCAGGGCCATCCCGGTCAGATACGCCGCCACACCCCACGGCGGGCCGCTCCCGCCCGCCAGCGCCGTGGCCACGATCGGCGTCAGCGCGCCGCCCAGCACGCCCGCCAGGTTGTAGCCGACCGCCGCGCCCGTACACCGCACCCTCGGCTCGTACAGCTCCGGCAGATACGCCGCGACCACGGCGAACATGGTGATGAACGCCAACAGCGCGCCGAGGAACCCGACGAACATCAGCACCGGCTCGGCGGTCTGCAGCAGCGCGGCCATCGGGAACATCCACAGCGCGATGGCAGCGCACCCGATGAGACACAGCGGCCGCCGCCCGTAGCGGTCACCGAGCATCGCCAGGAAGGGCGTCGCCGCACCCTTCACGGCCACGGCCGCCATGATGCAGACGAGCATCGCCGTACGGCTCACCCCGAGCTGCTCCGTGCCGTACGCCAGCGCCCAGGTGGAGACCGCGTAGAAGACGGCGTAGCCGACCGAGAGCGCCCCGGCCGTCAGCAGCACCAGCCGCCAGTGGCCGCGCAGCACATCGGCCAGCGGCAGCCGCGACCGTTCGGTGATCTGCTCGAACTGCGGCGTCTCCGCCAGAGAGCTGCGCAGCAGCAGTCCGCCCGCCGCGAGCAGACCGGCCGCCCAGAACGGTACCCGCCAGCCCCACTCCCGGAACTGGGCATCGCTCAGCCCGGCGGACAGTGCCAGCATCACCCCGTTGGCCAGCAAAAATCCGACGGCCGGCCCGATCTGAGGGAAGCTCGCCCACAGCCCGCGGCGCCCCGCGGGCGCATGCTCGGCCGTCAGCAGCACAGCCCCGCCCCATTCGCCGCCGAGCCCGAGGCCCTGCAGAAAGCGCAGCACCAGCAGCAGGAGGGGAGCGGTGACGCCGAGGGTCGCGTACGACGGCACGCAGCCGACCGCGACCGTGGCCAGCCCGGTCAGCAGCAGCGAGGCGAAGAGCACCGGCCGGCGCCCGTATCGGTCACCGATGTGCCCGAAGAGTACGGAGCCGAGCGGCCGCGACAGGAAACCGATAGCGAACGTGCCGAAAGCGGCGAGCGTCCCGGCGAGCGGCGAGAACGTAGGAAAGAACAGCGGCCCCAGCACCAGCGCCGCGGCCGTGCCGTAGACGAAGAAGTCGTAGAACTCGATGGCCGTCCCGGCGAGGGCGGCTGCCGCGAGCCGGGTCATGGACGGGGGCGACGGCGGGGACGAGGGGGGCGGCGACGGAGAGTTACGTGTGCGCATGTCGCGCCAACTACCCGTAATCACCCGTGGTTACGGGGGGCGTGCGGAAGCATGCCGGAGCGAGATCGCTCACCGCGACCGGGCGACCGGCGCCCGGATCTCACCCCGCTGCCGCCCCTGCCGCCCTGCCGTCCGTCGCAGACCGTCCCGTCGGCCGCTCACCCTTCGGTCACCAGCCGCGCTCGTGCCACTCCGGCAGATGCGGCCGCTCGTTGCCGAGCGTCGTGTCGTTGCCGTGGCCCGGGTAGACCCAGGTCTCGTCCGGCAGTACCGCGAAGAGCTTCGTCTCGACGTCGCGGATCAGCGAGGCGAACGCCTCCGGGTCCTTCCATGTGTTGCCCACGCCACCGGGGAAGAGACAGTCGCCGGTGAAGACATGGGGATGGCCGTGCGGGTCGTCGTAGACGAGAGCGATCGATCCGGGCGTGTGGCCCACCAGATGACGGGCGGTGAGTTCGACCCGGCCGACCTTGATCGTGTCCCCGTCCTCGACCAGCACATCGGTCGGCACCGGAATGCCCGCCGCGTCGTACCGGCCCGCGTAGGTGCGCGCGCCGGTCGCCGCGACCACATCGGCCAGGGCCTGCCAGTGGTCGCCGTGCCGGTGGGTGGTGACGACGGCCGTGATGCCGTCGTCACCGATCAGCGTGAGCAGTGTCTCGGCCTCGTTGGCCGCGTCGATCAGCAACTGCTCGCCGGTGGTCCGGCAGCGCAGCAGATAGGAGTTGTTGTCCATGGGGCCGACGGCGACCTTGGAAATCATCAGGTCCGCGAGCTCGTGCACATCCGCCGGACCGCCGACCTTCACCGCTCCGCTGTATGTCATGGGGTCAGCGTACTCAGCCGACTACAGGGGCGGCAGCACCGGCAGCGGGCCGCCGGTGGCCACCAGCGCCGAGCCGTCCCGGCGGCCGGACAGCCAGCCGAGGAGGTCGGGCGCGGGTCCCCTGACGACAACGGGACCACCGCTCGCCCAACCGTTCTGGCGCCGCCGGTCGTCCAGGTCTGCCCGTCCTCGGCGGCCAGACCGGTCGACGGCACATCCTTGTGGCCGCCGAAACGCTCGGCGAGGAAGTCGATCTCGCGCCGGACGAACTCGTCCGGCAGGTCTTCCAGCTCGTAGCCGATGCCCAGGTCGACATGGTGCAGCTCGACCTCCACCAGCCGCCGGAAGGGAATCCGGGCAGCCGCGTCCTTCACGCCGTTGCGCAGCTCCACGATCCGGGCCCAGTCGGCCTCCCCGGCGCCCACCGCCTGGAAGCGGGCGGCGCTGTCGCGTACGTCGTCGAGGTGGACGGCGAGCGGGCGGGGCGCGTCGCGCTCGATGTCCGCCTCGCGCGCCTCCGCGCTGGGGTACATCGGGCGGCTCTGGAGCACGTTCACAAGAGCGTCCGCGTTGCGGGCGAGGTGGGCCAGGACATGGCCGCGGGTCCAGCCGGGGAGCCGTGACGGCTCCGCGACCGCCGCGTTGTCCAGGGTGGCGGCTGCGGTGAGGAGCCGGTCCGTCGCTTCGCGTACTGATGCCAGGTCACGCACGGGATCGATCATGGGGAAGACGATAGCCCCGCCACACGTTCGAGTGAAGGTGACGCACCCGCCCGAAAATCGAATGCGCGTGCTATAGGCTCGTGAGAGGCATCCTTGGAAGGCGGGCATTCATTCGTCCGGCAGTCATCGGTCTCGTGGTCCCCCTAGCCTGGAGCAGTCCGCGACGGGGGCTCTGCCCCCGATTCTTCTCACGACCTCCCTCAAGAAAGGTGCGGACCCGGCGTGGCCGACCGTCTCATCGTCCGTGGCGCTCGCGAGCACAATCTCAAGAACGTCTCGCTCGACCTCCCGCGTGACTCACTCATCGTCTTCACCGGGCTCTCGGGGTCGGGCAAGTCGTCCCTCGCGTTCGACACGATCTTCGCCGAGGGGCAGCGCCGGTACGTCGAGTCGCTCTCCTCCTATGCCCGGCAGTTCCTCGGCCAGATGGACAAGCCGGACGTCGACTTCATCGAGGGTCTCTCCCCGGCCGTCTCGATCGACCAGAAGTCCACGTCGCGCAATCCGCGCTCCACGGTCGGCACGATCACCGAGGTGTACGACTACCTCCGGCTGCTCTTCGCCCGGATCGGCAAGCCGCACTGTCCCGAGTGCGGCCGCCCCATCTCGCGCCAGTCGCCGCAGGCCATCGTCGACAAGGTGCTCGAGCTCCCCGAGGGCAGCCGCTTCCAGGTGCTGTCGCCGCTCGTCCGCGAGCGCAAGGGCGAGTTCGTCGACCTCTTCGCCGACCTCCAGACCAAGGGGTATGCGCGGGCGAGGGTCGACGGGCAGACCGTCCAGCTCACCGAGCCGCCCAAGCTGAAGAAGCAGGAGAAGCACACGATCGAGGTGGTCGTCGACCGCCTCACCGTCAAGGACAGCGCCAAGCGCCGGCTCACCGACTCCGTCGAGACCGCGCTCGGCCTCTCCGGCGGCATGGTCGTGCTCGACTTCGTCGACCTCCCCGAGGACGACCCCGAGCGCGAGCGGATGTACTCGGAGCATCTGTACTGCCCGTACGACGACCTGTCCTTCGAGGAGCTGGAGCCGCGCTCCTTCTCCTTCAACTCGCCGTTCGGCGCCTGCCCCGACTGCACCGGCATCGGCACGCGCATGGAGGTCGACCCCGAGCTGATCGTCCCCGACGAGGAGCGCTCGCTCGACGAGGGTGCGATCCACCCCTGGTCCCACGGCCACACCAAGGAGTATTTCGGGCGGCTCATCGGCGGGCTCGCCCAGGCGCTCGGCTTCTCCACCGACATGCCGTGGGCGGGGCTGCCGCAGCGGGCCAAGAAGGCCCTGCTGTACGGCCACAAGACCCAGGTCGAGGTCCGCTACCGGAACCGGTACGGGAGGGAGCGGGCGTACGTCACGCCCGCCTTCGAGGGCGCGGTCTCCTTCGTCAAGCGGCGCCACAGCGAGGCCGAGAGCGACTCAAGCCGGGAGCGTTTCGAGGGCTATATGCGCGAGGTGCCCTGCCCGACCTGTGAGGGCAGCCGCCTCAAGCCGATCGTCCTCGCGGTCACGGTCATGGAGAAGTCCATCGCCGAGGTCTCCGCGATGTCGATCAGCGAGTGCGCCGAGTTCCTGGGGGAGCTGAGGCTCAACGCCCGCGACAAGAAGATCGCCGAGCGGGTCCTCAAGGAGGTCAACGAACGGCTGAGGTTCCTGGTCGACGTCGGCCTCGACTACCTCTCGCTCAACCGCGCAGCCGGCACGCTCTCCGGCGGCGAGGCGCAGCGCATCCGGCTCGCCACGCAGATCGGCTCCGGACTCGTCGGCGTGCTGTACGTCCTGGACGAGCCGTCCATCGGCCTGCACCAGCGCGACAACCACCGGCTCATCGAGACCCTGGTCCGCCTCAGGGACATGGGCAACACCCTGATCGTCGTGGAGCACGACGAGGACACCATCAAGGTGGCCGACTGGGTCGTCGACATCGGCCCGGGCGCGGGCGAGCACGGCGGCAAGGTCGTCCACTCCGGCCCGCTGAAGGAGCTGCTGGGCAACAAGGACTCGATGACCGGGCAGTACCTCTCCGGGAAGAAGTCCATCCCGACGCCGGACATCCGGCGCCCCATGGACCCGGCCAGGCAGCTGACGGTGCACGGCGCCCGTGAGAACAACCTCCGGGACATCGATGTGTCGTTCCCGCTCGGCGTCCTCACGGCGGTTACCGGAGTCTCCGGCTCCGGCAAGTCGACGCTGGTCAACGACATTCTGTATACGCACCTGGCGCGCGAGCTCAACGGCGCAAAGTCGGTCCCGGGCCGGCACACGCGCGTGGACGGCGACGATCTCGTCGACAAGGTCGTGCACGTGGACCAGTCGCCCATCGGCCGGACGCCCCGCTCCAACCCGGCCACGTACACCGGCGTTTTCGACCACGTCCGCAAGCTCTTCGCCGAGACGATGGAGGCGAAGGTCCGCGGCTATCTGCCCGGCCGCTTCTCCTTCAACGTCAAGGGCGGCCGCTGCGAGAACTGCTCGGGCGACGGCACGATCAAGATCGAGATGAACTTCCTGCCGGATGTGTACGTCCCGTGCGAGGTCTGCCACGGTGCGCGCTACAACCGGGAGACCCTGGAGGTCCACTACAAGGGCAAGTCCATCGCCGAGGTGCTGGACATGCCGATCGAGGAGGCGCTGCACTTCTTCGAGGCCGTGCCGACGATCGCCCGCCATCTGAAGACGCTCAGCGAGGTGGGCCTGGGCTATGTCCGCCTCGGGCAGTCGGCGCCGACGCTGTCGGGTGGTGAGGCGCAGCGCGTGAAGCTGGCCTCGGAGCTGCAGAAGCGCTCCACGGGCCGCACGGTGTACGTCCTGGACGAGCCGACCACCGGTCTGCACTTCGAGGACATCTCGAAGCTGATCAATGTGCTGTCCGGGCTGGTCGACAAGGGCAACACGGTGATCGTCATCGAGCACAACCTGGACGTCATCAAGACCGCGGACTGGGTCCTCGACATGGGCCCCGAGGGCGGCAACGGCGGCGGCCTCGTCATCGCCGAGGGCACCCCCGAGCAGGTCGCGGGCGTCCCCGCCAGCCACACCGGCAAGTTCCTGCGGGACATCCTGAGCCCGGAGCGCATCAGCGACGCGGTGCCGCCGCAGTCCCGCAAGACGGCGGCGAAGAAGGCCACGGCGAAGAAGACGGTCTCGGCCAACGCCACCGCGGTGAAGAAGAAGACGGTCACGGCGAACGCGACACCGGTGAAGAAGGCGGCCCCGGCTCGTACCCGGGCGCGCAAGGCCTGAC
>NZ_JBSGZO010000483.1:0-6216 GCF_053611045.1 Streptomyces sp. NPDC054841
GCCGACGAACTGCGCGAACTGCTCGACCAGGGAGTCGCCGCCGCGGAGCGGCAGCTGTTCGATCTGCGGACCGCCGCCGCCGACGACGCCCGCATTCTTGGAGCGCTCGGTGACGGCGGACTGCTGCCGCCGGGGCCCGATGTGCTGGCCACCGTCGAGTTCCTCGGCGAGCACGGCATTCCCGCGCTGCCCGGGTGGCGTTACCTCGCGCAGGCCGTCGATCCCGCCGATCACGCCGCCGTCCTGGCCGCGCGGCCGGAGCTGGTCGACGGCGTCGTGATCACCGACCCCGTCTCGTACGCGAGGGCACGCGAGGCGCTGGCCGGGGCCGCGCTGCTGCCGCGTTCCGCAGTGGCCGTCGGCACCGCCGCCGCGCTCCTCGCGCCGGTACCCGGCCCGGGCGCCGGGGGCGAGGGCAGCTCGTCCGACGTGTTCCTCGTCCCGCCGAACCCGGCCATGCACGACGAGCACGCCGCCGACGAGGAACGGCAGGCGCTCCGTGCCAGGGCGGCCGCGCGGGACGAGGAGATCAGGACCCTGGCGGCCCGGCTGGCGGGCGACCGTGCGCTCGCCGCCCGCATCGGGTCGTGGCGCGCCGACTGCCCGCCCGGCATGCTCGCCGAGCTCGCCGAGGCCGCGCGCACCGCCAAGGAGGCCGTCGAAGCCGCGGAGGAGGCGCTCGCCGAGGCCCGCACCGCTCGCGCGGAAGCGGACGATGCCGCCGGCGATGCCGCCCGCGTACGCGACGAGCGGCAGGACACCGCCCAGCGCGCCCGCCGGGCGGCGGACGCGCTCGCCGGGCTCGCGTTCCGGCTCCGGGAGCGGGCCGGCTGGCAGGCGAAGCTCCGTGAACTGGCCGACGACGCCGCCGAATCGGAGGCCCGGGCGACAACCTGTCTGGAGCGGGCGCGGGCCGCCGACGAGGACCGCCGCGCCGCCCAGCGCGCCGCGGACGACGCCCGTCGCACCGCACGCGCGCTCCGGGCCGAGCGCGCCGAGATCGCCGGCGCGCCCGAACAACTGCCGGAGCCGGACGCCGAAGGCCCCGACGTACCGCGCGCCGCACTGCCCGCCCTGCGTGAGGCGTACCGGGCAGCCTCCCAGCTGTACGAGAAGGTCGGCGTCGGCGCGGATCTGCGCGCCGAACAGGCCCGCGCCGAGAGCGACGAGAGCGCCGCCCTGGGCGAGCTCGACCGGCTCACCAACAAGGTCCGCACCCGAGCCGCCCAGCTGCTGGAGGGCACCGACGGCGCCGACGGACCGTCCCGGCAGGCCGCGGCCGCCCGCGCCGAGTCACTCGTCCAGATGCTGGAGTCCCGCGCCTCCGAGGCGAGCGAGAAGCTCGGCCGGCTGCGCGGCGAGGCGGAGCGCCTGGCACCCGTGGACGGTGAGGCGCACACCGAACTGCCCGACGAGCTCGTCCCCGTGGACGCCGAGCAGGCCCAGACCCTGCTGCGTACGGCCACCGCCGAACTCGCCGCCCGCTCCGAGGCGCTGGACACCGCCCGCGCCACCCACGCCGAGCTGCTGCGCGCCCATCGCGGCGCCGAGGACGCCGCGGGCGGCTTCGACGAGACCGCTGCGCTCCTGCGCGACCTGCTCCGGGACCACGCGGAGGACGAGCAGGAGACACCCGAGCCCTACCCGGGCACGCTGGAGGAGGCCCGGCACTCCGCGGCCGAGGCCCGCCGCTCGCTGCGCGGCTGCGCGTCCGACCTGTCCGCCGCCGAATCGGCCGTGCGTGAGGCGAGCGACGTGCTCGTACGCCACGCCAACTCCACCCGCTACGAGGCGGTACGCACCCCCGCGCGCCAGCAGATCCGTGAGCTCCCCGCGGCCGCTCTGCCCGAGCACGCGGCGAAGTGGGCCGAGGCCTTCGCGCCCAGGCTGCGAGTCCTCACCGACGAGCTCGCCCAGCTGGAGCGCAACCGTGACTCCATCGTGGACCGGCTCCGCGGACTCGTGGAGTCCGCGCTCACCACGCTCCGCTCGGCACAGCGGCTCTCCCGGCTTCCCGAGGGCCTCGGCGAATGGTCCGGCCAGGAGTTCCTCCGCATCCGCTTCGAGGAGCCGGACCAGGCGAGCCTCGCCGAACGGCTCGGCGAAGTCATCGACGAGGCGACCCGCGCCGCCGTGAAGAAGAACTCCGATCTGCGCCGGGACGGCATGTCACTACTGCTGCGCGGCGTGCAGGCGGCGCTCCAGCCGAAGGGCGTCGCCGTCGAGATCCTGAAGCCGGACGCGGTGCTGCGTGCCGAGCGCGTCCCGGTCGGGCAGATGGGCGACGTCTTCTCCGGCGGCCAGTTGCTCACCGCCGCCATCGCGCTGTACTGCACCATGGCGGCCCTGCGCAGCAACGACCGCGGCCGGGACAAGCACCGGCACGCCGGCACGCTGTTCCTCGACAATCCCATCGGCCGGGCCAACGCGACGTATCTGCTGGAGCTGCAGCGCGCGGTCTCGGACGCCCTCGGGGTCCAGCTCCTGTACACCACAGGGCTGTTCGACACGACCGCCCTCGCCGAGTTCCCACTGGTCATCAGGCTGCGCAACGACGCGGACCTGCGGGCGGGACTGAAGTACATCAGCGTCGAGGAGCATCTGCGTCCCGGCCTGCCCCAGCAGCGCACCGACGGCGAGACCGTGCACGGAGAGATCACCGCGACCCGGATGTTCAAGCGAGGCGCGGACCAGCCGTCATCCGCCGCCGGACCCACGTCCGCGGACCGGCCGTCATCCGCCGCCGGGCCCACGTCCGCGGACCGGCCGTCATCCGCCGCCGCATCCACGTCCGCGGACCAGCCGGCATCCACCGCCGAGCCGGACCCGGCCGGGCAGCCGGTGCTTCCGGCGCAGAGCGCACCGCGCTCGGACGACGTCACGGCCCTCTAGGGGCCTGTCCCCAGCTCCGCCCCGGGGCACGGGACTTCAGGCTTCGGACAGCCTGCCGCCCGTGCCCCGCCTCCGTGTCCGCGCGGCCTCGCGGGCCGCGGCGCGGGCCGTCCGCCGGGCACGCCGCCGCTCGCGCCGGAGCTGCCGCGCCGTGCTGCTCGGCACCGACACCACCCCGTGCCGCTGGTTCCACACCTGGCGGGTCACCCAGACGTCCAGCACCGCCCAGGTCGCCAGCACTGTGCTGCCCACGCTGCTCAGCACCATCGGGAACGCAAGCCAGGACCCCGTCACCGAGCAGAAGAAGGCCACCATCGCCTGAATCAGCGTCACCGCCGTCACGATCACGGCACGCACGGCCGCCGTGCGCACCGGATCCGGCATCCGCCGCCGCGCCACCGGGTCCTCCACCCAGATCCGCCGCGGCATACCCGTCTCGTCCGCCGTCCCCATGGTCTGCGCTCACTCCCCACCGCTGTCCGACTGCAGGGTGGCTGCCCGGCTTTGGCCCGTTTACGCCGACGGGCCGGGTCTCACCCTGCCCCCGCAACTCCTGGCTCCCCGTAGAGAAGGACGAACGGCCTGCACGGGAGATTCCCGCGGAACGAAGAATTCCAGCCATACGTTTGCCAACCGAATGTGAAGTCCTGGCAGGTGTCCTGAGCCACAGTGCGGAGTTCCAACTCCCCGAATACCAGGACAACTCATGATCAACGTAATCGGCTGCGGCTGAAAATCGTCCCGGACGTGCCTTCGAGTTGTCACCGCGTCAGTAGTAGGCTCGCGCCGTTGTTGACGCAGGATGCAAGAAGCGACACGCAGGCACCACGGAAACACCGCATCACGCAACACCGCACCACGAAGACATCGCACGAATACACAAGTCGTCGGACATCACCACCCGCGCCCGACGCGGGTCGAGCTGGGGGAGGCCATGCGCTTTCGCGGGAAGTCGATCCGCAGGAAGATCGTGGCGTTGTTGCTTGTGCCGCTCGTGTCCCTCACCGCGCTCTGGGGCTTCGCGACGGCGCTCACCGGCCGTGAGGCCATGCAGCTGCTGGACGTCGGGTACATCGTCGAGAAGGTCGGTTATCCCCTCGAGGACACCGTCCGTGTCATCCAGAAGGAACGCCACCAGACCCTCGTCTATCTGGCCGATCCACGCGCCTCCGACGCCCTGCCCACACTGCGCCGCCAACGGGCCCTCACCGACAGGGCCGTGGCCGAAATCCGCGCCAACGCGCAGGACTCAGGCCTCCGTGACGCCGTGCACCCCGATGTCGCACGCCGGCTCGATCTGCTCGTCGACGCACTCGACGGACTCGGTTCGCTGCGCCGCAACGTCGAGCAGAGCGCCATCACCCGCGCTCAGGCACTCGAGTTCTACAACCGGCTCGTCGACCCCTGCTACGGCTTCCTCACCTCCCTTCATGTCCTGGAGAGCGTGGAGCTGGAGAAGCAGGGCCGCGCCCTCGTCGGTGTGGCACGCGCCCGTGAGCTGCTCTCCCGCGAGGACGCGCTCGTGACCTCGGCGCTGATCACGCGCCACGTCACCGCCGAGGAGATACGCGCGATCTCCGATCTCGCCGCCAACCGCAAGCTCCTGTACGAGATCAGCCTCGAGGTACTGCCCCCGTCCGAGCGCGAGATCCTCGAACAGTACTGGCGCAGCCCCGACACCCAGCCGCTGCGCGAGGCCGAGGAGAAGCTGATCGCGGCCGGCGCCACCAAGAAGCCGCGCGTCGTCGACGTCGAGCGCTGGGAGCAACTGGCCACTCCGGTTCTGGAGAATCTCGCCAAGCTGTCCACCGAGGCGGGCAACCGCTACCAGGACCGCGTCGAGCCCGCCGCGTACGGCGTCCTCGTCAAGGCAGGAATCGCCGGTGTCCTCGGCTTCCTCGCCCTCCTGGTCTCCATCGTCGTGTCCGTACGCATCGGCCGCGATCTGGCCCGTGCGCTCTCCCGGCTGCGCAAGGAGGCCCACGAGGTCTCCGGGGTCCGTCTGCCCAGCGTGATGCGCAGGCTCGCAGCGGGTGAGCACGTCGACGTTCACACCGAGGCGCCGCACCTCGAGTACGAGAAGGACGAGATCGGCCAGGTCGGTCAGGCACTCAACACCCTCCAGCGGGCCGCTGTCGAAGCCGCCGTCAAGCAGGCCGACATGCGCCGCGGCGTCTCCGAGGTCTTCGTCAACCTCGCCCGCCGCAACCAGGTGCTGCTCCACCGGCAGCTCACCCTCCTCGACACGATGGAGCGCCGGACGGAGGACACCGAGGAGCTCGCGGACCTGTTCCGCCTGGACCACCTCACGACACGCATGCGCCGCCACGCCGAGGGTCTGGTGATCCTCTCCGGCGCAGCCCCCTCCCGCCAGTGGCGCAAGCCGATCCAGCTGATGGACGTCGTGCGCGCCGCGGTCGCCGAGGTCGAGGACTACGAACGCATCGAGGTACGGCGGCTGCCCCGCATCGGTGTGGGCGGCCCCGCCGTCGCCGACCTCACCCACCTCATCGCCGAACTGCTGGAGAACGCCACG
The DNA here is from genome assembly GCF_053611045.1 of Streptomyces sp. NPDC054841. Classification (NCBI taxonomy): domain Bacteria; kingdom Bacillati; phylum Actinomycetota; class Actinomycetes; order Kitasatosporales; family Streptomycetaceae; genus Streptomyces; species Streptomyces sp. NPDC054841. The sequence continues at coordinate 5,429 of NZ_JBSGZO010000483.1, forward strand.
GTGTTCTCGCCCCCGCACACCGCCGTCCAGGTGCACGGCGAGCGGGTCGCGAACGGCTTCACGCTGGAGATCCACGACCGGGGCCTCGGGATGACCCCCGACGCGCTGCTCGACGCGAACCTCCGGCTCGCCGAGACCCCCGAGTTCGAGCTCTCCGACACCGACCGGCTCGGCCTGTTCGTGGTCAGCCGGCTCGCGCAGCGGCAGAACGTCCGTGTCTCGCTGACGCCTTCGCCGTACGGAGGGACCACCGCGGTCGTCTTCATCCCGGCTGCGCTGCTCACCGACGCCCCCGAGACCGAGGGCACCGGCTTCCGGCTCGACCGCAAGACCACCAGGGGCGACCGGGATGCCGGCAGGCGCCGCTCCGACGGCGGCAGGCTCGCGGCGCTCTCCCAGGTGCCCACCGGACTGACCGGCCCTTCGGTGCTCGACGGCCCGGTCGAACTGGAAGCGCCCGTCGGCACGCTGGGCCCGGGGGACCGTCCCGCTCTCGACGCCATCGATCCGACGGGCCCGACGGACGCGATCGACACGGTCGAACCGATCAACACCGCCGCGGACATCGAGGACACCGAGAGCGAGCGCGGCGGGCTGTTCCGCGCCCGGGACTTCCTGCGCACGCCCGCGGACGAGCAGCATCAGCAGGCCTCCGACCAGGTACCGGAGCGGCCGCGGAGCGGCTCGCGCCCGGTGGGAGCGGGGCCGATCCCGCTGCCTCGCCGCAAGCCGCCGACGCTCGTCGCCGACCGTGGGCGCCGACTGGACGAAGCCGGCCGCTCCCACCC
>NZ_JBSGZO010000484.1:0-6211 GCF_053611045.1 Streptomyces sp. NPDC054841
GGGCGGGGGGGTTTGCCCCCCCCCCCCCGCCCCCCCCGGGGCCGGCCGGCTTCGGGGGGGCGGGGGGGGGGGTCGGGGGGGGGGGGGGGGCGCCCCCCCCCCCCCCCCCATCAAAGGGACGGCAGCCACCAACGCACCTTGTAGATACCGCCGTTGACCAGCCGGTACGTCCCGTCCGGCCGGTGGACCGTCACGTTCCGCGTCCACCAGGTCTCTTCGAGCCCGCTCTCGGGCACGGTGGACGCGACCTGCCCGGTCACAGGGTCGTTCCCGACCGCCTTCACATCCGCTCGGCTGATCTTCGCGGCGCCCGCGAAGTCCTGCACGAACACCCTTCGGCTCTTGGAGTACTGGTGGACGGCCGAGCCGGTGGTCACCCAGAGCCGGTCGGGCCGCCCCGCGACCTGCAGCAGATCGTGCCCGTGCGGGCCGGGCAGCGGCACCTCGAAGCTCTTGGTGAGCGTCGGTTCCGCGGCCGTGCCGCCCGGCTTCAGCGCCACCAGCCGGTCCCCGCCGAGTGCCCACAGCACCTTGCGCCGCGCGTCCCACTGCAGCCCGTGCGCGTCGTCCAGCGTGTACGAGGCGAACGGCACGCCGACCGGGCCCTGCGAGGCCGCGTAGAGCCGGACCACGTCACCGGTGCTGCCGGCGACGGCCACATTGCCGTCGGGCAGCAGCTCGATGCTGTGCGGATTGTGCTCGATGGTGCCGGGCGAGAGCGTGTCGCCCCAGTAGCGCCTGCCGGACGGATACTCGACGACCGCGGCGAAGCCGAACGACGCCGTGGTGAGTACATAGGTCCGGCCCCGGAAGATGCGCACCTTCGCCTCGTCCGGGTACACCCAGCTCCTGGCCGGCTCCATGTCGGCGTACCGGGGGTCCCCGAGCGGCGAGAACGCCCACTTGACGACGGACGGATCAGCCTGTGGGTCCCAGGTCCGGCGCGCCCCGTCGAGCAGCAGGACGCGTTTGGACGCCTGGTCGGTGACGAGGAGGTCCGGGGCTCTGCCGCCCGGCGGCGGCGGGGCGGGCGCCACCGCCAGAAGGCAGAGCGTCAGCCCTCCGACGAGCGCGGCCCTGAGCGTACGTACGCGAAGAACTCGGCGAATTCGCACGGCCCCTGAGCCTGCCGGACACCGCCGGGCAGGTCACGTACCGAAACAGCCAACCTGCGAACGGCCGGTCAGCGGACGGCCGGACTACGAACGGCGGGCAGCGCACCGCGTCAGCGCACCGCGGTCAGCGGACGGCAGGCAGCGGACCGCCCGCGGTGAACGGCGGGCCGCTAGGGCCTGTCGTTTGGATCAGGCCGGATCAGCGAGCGGGGTCTGGCGCGTGCAGATGCAAGGCGGAGGAAGGAGCCACTGCGGAGCATTGGCGACTGACGACAACGCAGCAGATGCGCGTGCCAGGGCACGCGAGCCCGGCAAGATCCGAACGACAGGCCCTACACCTCGAAGACCGCGGTCACCGGCGCATGGTCGCTCCACCGCTCGCCGTGGCTCGCCGCCCGCTCCACATACGCCTTCACGCACTTCCCGGCGAGGCGGGGCGTCGCGACGAGCAGGTCGATGCGCCAGCCCGTGTCGTTGTCGAAGGCCCGGCCACGGTACGACCACCAGGAGTACGGCCCCTCCTGGTCGGGATGCATCGCGCGTACGACGTCGACGTACCCGGCCCCGGCCCCGGTCCCGGTCCCGCCGTCGGCGTAGACGCGACCGAGCCACTCGCGCTCCTCCGGGAGAAAGCCGGAGTTCTTCTTGTTGCCCTTCCAGTTCCTGAGGTCGGCCTCCTGGTGGGCGATGTTCCAGTCGCCGCAGACCAGGACGTCGCGGCCTCCCCCATAGGCTTCGCCATGGGAGGTGCCCCCAACCGCCGCCCGCTCCTTCAGGCCCTTGAGATACGGCAGGAACTCGTCCATGAACCGCGTCTTCTCGTCCTGCCGCTCGGTGCCCACCTCGCCCGAGGGGAGGTAGAGGCTGGCCACCGTGACGCCGGGCAGGTCGATCTCGACGTACCGGCCGCTCCCGTCGAACTCCTCGCTGCCGAAGCCGGTCCGTACCGCGTCCGGCTCGCGCCGCGAGTAGACGGAGACGCCCGCGCGTCCCTTGGCGGCGGCGGGGACGTGGACCACGTGCCACCCCTCGGGGTCCCGCACCTCTTCCGGGAGCTGGTGCGCCTCGGCCCGTACCTCCTGCAGGCACAGGACATCGGCCGAGGTCTCCGCCAGCCACTCCACGAAGCCCTTCTTCGCGGCGGCGCGCAGACCGTTGACGTTGACGGTGGTAACAGTGAGCATCCCGGCACAATATCCGAGAGACACCATGCGCATAGATGTACGATACTTCGTATGGATATCCGGCCGACTCTTTTCGACCACCCCGACGCCGTCAAGCTCAACGACCAGGTACAGCTCGAATACGTCGCGCGCTACGGCGACGAGGGCGATGCCACACCGCTCGACGCCTCGATGTTCGTCCCGCCCCGCGGACTGTATCTGCTCGCGTACGACCCGCTGGGCCGCCCGGTCGCCACCGGCGGCTGGCGCACGCAGGACGAGAACGAGGAGGGATACGCGGACGGCGACGCCGAGCTCAAGCGGATGTACGTCGTCCCCGAGGCCCGGGGTCTCGGTCTCGCCCGGCGCATCCTCGCGGCGCTGGAAGAGGACGCGCGCGCCGCCGGCCGGAGCCGGATGGTGCTGGAGACCGGCACCGCCCAGCCCGAGGCGATCGCGCTGTACACGTCCAGCGGCTACGCGCAGTGCGCCAAGTTCGGCCACTACCGGGACTACGAGAACAGCCGCTGCTTCGCCAAGCCGCTCACATGAAACCCTTGACGCGCCCCTGACAGAACCCGCGCCTTCGTGGCACGCTGCCTCACGCACGCCGATCCGCACCGTTCTCATCCCCCACCCTGCCCGGCACCACCCCGGCCCGGGCACGGCAGAAGGAGACATGCGTGAGACGCCATCGCACAGCCGCGGGCATTCTGTTAGCCGTCGGAGCACTGCTCACGGGCGGACTGTCCGCCGCCGGCGCGGCCAGCGCCGCCACCCCGGTCCCCGCTCGCACCGCCTCGGCCGCGGAACAGCACCAGGCCCGCGCCTTCTGGACCGCCGAGCGGATGCGTGGGGCCACCCCGCTCGATCTGCTGCTGACCCCGAGCGCGGCGAAGACCCTCAGGGCCCCGAAGCCCGCCGCCGAGACCACGACCGTCGCGCCCACCGCCTTCCCGCAGGCGGGCGGCCCCTGGACCGGCGCCGGTGCGGTCGTGAAGACCTCGGGCCGGGTGTTCTTCACCTTCCAGGGGCGCACGGCGTCCTGTTCCGGCAACGCCGTGACCAGCCAGAACGCCAGCACGGTCATCACCGCCGGGCACTGCGTCAAGTACCAGGGCAGCTGGCACACCAACTGGGTCTTCGTGCCGGCATACAACAACGGCCAGGCCCCGTACGGCCAGTGGGCCGCGTCCAAGACGCTCACCACCCCGCAGTGGGAGGCGACCGAGGACATCAACAACGACATCGGCGCGGCGGTCGTCGCCCCGCTGAACGGCCAGAAGCTGACGTCGGTCACCGGCGGGCAGGGCATCCAGTTCAACGGCGGCTACAACAAGCAGATGTACGCCTTCGGCTTCCCGGCCGCGTCCCCGTACGACGGCACCAAGCTGATCTACTGCAGCGGGAACAGCTCCAAGGACTGGCTGTTCTCGCAGGACCACAGCCTCGGCTGCAACATGACGGGCGGCTCCAGCGGGGGCCCCTGGTTCACCGGCTTCAGCGAGGCGACCGGCACCGGCCTGCAGGTCTCGGTGAACAGCTTCGGCTACGTCTTCCTGCCGAACCGGATGTTCGGACCGTACTTCGGCAATGAGGCGAAGTCGCTGTACGACAGGGCGCAGGCGTCCTGAGGCACTTCGACAGCGCGGCCGGCTGGGACGGACCTCTCTGGCCCTGCCGGCCGCTGCACGACCATGGACGGAAGTGCCGGCCATCGCCATGATCGGCTCGTACAGCAGCGCAGGCTCAGGGACGAGAGGCGGAACGTACGGATGGCGACGCACTGGGCGGACTTCCAGTACGAGATCTATCTGAACGGGATGACGGGGGCCGTGCCCCGGCTGCCCACCGATCTGACCCGGCTGGAGGAACTGGCCGAGCACCGGCTCGGCCCGGGCCCGGTCGGCTATGTGACGGGCAGCGCGGGCAACGGCAGCACGACGCGCGCCAACCGGGCCGCGCTCGACCAATGGCGGATCGTCCCGCGCATGCTGCGTGACGTGCACGAACGTGATCTGTCCGTGGACGTGCTCGGGCGTCCGCTCCCGGCACCGCTCGCCCTCGCGCCCATCGGCGTGCTGTCGATCATGCATCCGGACGCGGAGTGCGCCGCCGCGCGCGCGGCCGCGGCGCGCGGCGTCCCGTACATCCTGTCCTCGGCGTCCAGCACGCCGATGGAGCAGGTCGCGGAGGCGATGGGCGACGCGGAGAGGTGGTTCCAGCTGTACTGGGCGAAGGACCGCGACGTGACGGCCAGCTTCCTCGCGAGAGCGAAGGCGGCCGGGTTCACGGCGCTGATCGTCACCCTCGACACGCCGCTGCTGGCGTGGCGGCCCCGCGATCTCGACCAGGCGTATCTGCCGTTCCTGCACGGGGTCGGCACGGCCAACTACTTCAGCGACCCGGCCTTCCGGGCGGGGCTCGCCAAGCCCGTGCACGAGGATCCGAACGCGGCCGTGATGCACTTCGTCGGGATGTTCGCCGACCCCGCCAAGACCTGGCCCGACCTGGCCTTCCTGCGCGAGCACTGGGACGGGCCGATCGTCCTCAAGGGCATCCTGCACCCGGACGACGCCCGCCGGGCCGCCGACGCCGGCATGGACGGTGTCGTCGTCTCGAACCACGGCGGCCGCCAGGTCGCCGGCTCCGTCGCCGCGGCCGACGCCCTGCCGCGCGTCGTCGAAGCGGCGGGCGACCGGCTCACCGTCCTCTTCGACAGCGGCGTACGCACCGGCGACGACATCTTCAAGGCCCTGGCGCTCGGCGCCCGCGCGGTGCTCCTGGGCCGCCCGTACGCGTACGGCCTCGGCCTCGACGGACAGGCGGGCGTCGACCACGTCATCCGCTGTCTGCTCGCCGAGTTCGACCTCACGCTCGCGCTCTCGGGTCACTCGGGCCCGGGTTCACTCACCGCCGACGACCTCATCAAGGAATGCGCATGAAGAACATCCTGGCGGTCATCTCCCCCCACGTCGGAGGCCGTACGGCCGGGGCCGCCCTCGCCGGTCTGTTCCCCGGCGCCCACGTCACGGTCGTCGAGACGGCGGACGAGGACCCGGCCGCCCTGCGCGAGGCGCACGTCATCATCACCGGCCTCGGGCCGGTGACCGCCGGCCACATCGCCGAGGCCCCCGCCCTGGAGATCGTCCAGTGCGCGAGCCACGGCTACGACTACGTCGACCTGGACGCCGCCCGCGCCCGCTCCGTCCCCGTCTGCAACATCGGCTCCAGCGGCGCGGAGAAACAGAACGTCGCCGAGCAGACCTTCGCCCTCATGCTCGCCCTCGCCAAGCAGTTGATCCCCGCCCACACCGCCCTCGTCGACGCCGACTGGGCCCTGCCGCGTCTCCAGCAGTCCCTGACCGAGCTGTCCGGCAAGACCCTCGGCATCATCGGCCTGGGCAGCATCGGCGAGGAGGTCGCCCGCCGCGCCGTCGCGTTCGACATGCACATCCTCTACGCCGGCCGGCGCCGCGTCCCGCCGGAGACCGAGGCCCGGCTCGGCGGCGCCCGCCACGTCCCCCTCGACGACCTCCTGCGCGCCTCCGACTACGTCACCCTCCACGCCCCCCTGACCGACGAGACCCGCCACCTCCTGGACGCCGGACGTCTCGCCCTCCTCAAGCCCACGGCCTTCGTCATCAACACGGCCCGCGGCGCGCTCATCGACCAGGACGCCCTCGCCGACGCACTGGCCTCCGGCACCCTGGCGGGAGCCGGCATCGACGTCTTCGACCCGGAACCCCCGACCGCCGCCCTCCGCCTCCTCAGGGCCCCGAACGTGGTCCTCTCCCCCCACGTCGCCGGCGTCACCCGCGAAACCCTGGTCCGCATCGCCCTCGCGGCCGTCCAGAACGTCATCGACCACCTGGACGGCAAGCCGCCGCGCGACGTCGTCACGTAGCCGGAACGAAGGGGTCCCGCCCGGTC